>JAYVPA010000145.1:0-18716 GCA_043757615.1 Sphingobacteriales bacterium
TTTTTGATATATCTTCTGAATTAAAGTTCACTAACAATCCTAATTTCAGATTAGTTAGTTTTAAATAAGTCAATACTTGCTTATGGTGTACTTCTGCTAAATTTTCAACAGATTTTATTTCAATTATTACTAAATCATTTACTAAAATATCTATTCTAAATCCAATATCCATTTTTTGATTATCATAAATAACAGGAACCGGATATTCGACTTTTGTAAATAGTCCCGATTTATTTAATTCATAATTTAATGTATATTGGTATACTGATTCTAATAACCCGGGTCCCAATTGATTATATACATTAAACACACAACCTCTTATCTTATAGGATACTTCATTTTCACTCATTATATTATTTTTATTTACACTAGTGGTACTGATATTTGTTTGGCACTTCCTCTGCGAAAATCTGCGCTATTTGCGGGAATTTATTTTCTTAAATCTATGGCAATCCATAATATGGTCATTTATCAAACCTGTTGCCTGCATGTGCGCATATAAAGTTGTGGAACCCAAAAATTTAAATCCTCGTTTTTTCATGTCTTTCGCTAATTCATCAGATTCCGGCGATGTAGGAGCAACATCTTTGAGTGTTTTACAATTATTCACTTTTGGTTTGCCGCCAACAAACCCCCAGATATAGTTAGAGAAACTACCAAATTCTTTTTGTACTTCTAAAAACCGCTGTGCATTATTTACTGTGGCTTCTATTTTCGCTCTGTTACGGATGATACTTGCATCCAGTAATAATTTCTCTACTTTCTCCGGTGTATATTTTGCTACTTTTTTATAATCGAAATTGGCAAATGCTTTTCGGTAATTTTCTCTGCGCTGTAAAATCGTCCACCAACTCAGGCCCGCCTGTGCGCTTTCTAATACTAGAAATTCAAATTGTTTCTGGTCATCATGCACAGGAGTTCCCCATTCTTCATCATGGTATTGTTCGTATAATGGTTTTCCAACACACCAGCCACAGCGTATTTTGTCTTTTGCATTGCTCATAGAATAAAATTATAAAATTATTTACTCATTTTTGTATTGTGAAGGAAATTACATCAACATCAAATCCATTAATTAAAAAAATTCTGTTGTTGCAGGAAAAATCAAAGCTGCGTAGAGAAGAGAATTTATTTATCATCGATGGCTGGAAAGAAACACAATTAGCCATTGCAAATGGATTCGAGATAGATACCATTTTATTTAGAAAAGGATTCGGGTTGAATTTTGATGAACTCAGTTCAGAAAATGTAATTGAAATTTCTGAAGAAGTATTTGATAAAATTTCTTACCGGGGCAATACCTCTAAAGTCGTTGCTATTGCAACACAAAAACCAAATCATTTAGATTATATTTCTTTTAAAAACCCAAATGACAATCATTTAATTCTGGTGATTGATGGTGTTGAAAAGCCCGGAAATCTTGGTGCTATTCTGCGTGTTGCAGATGCTGCAAATCTTTCAGCAGTAATCTGCTGTGACAGCACAACAGATATTTACAATCCAAATGTTATACGTTCGAGTGTGGGGTGCATTTTTTCACAACAAATTGCCATCGCAACAAAAGAAGAAACATTGGGATTTTTAAAAAACAATAATGTTTCAGTATATACTACTTCCTTAAAATCTTCTAAAAATTATTTAGAATGTGATTACAAACCTTCCACTGCATTTGTATTAGGTGCAGAATCTGTTGGCGTCAATAAATTTTGGGAAGATAATTCTACCGCAAATATTATCATTCCAATGCGCGGGCAAAATGATTCATTGAATGTATCGAACGCACTTGCGGTTGTATTATTTGAAGCGCTGAGACAGCGATCCTAATTTTTTATCACTGTAAAGTTTCCGCTTGTCCCATTAGACAAATTCATAAACCTGCCGGTCATCTGATTATTGGCAGTGTTCAGTTTACCATGAAAAGAAATGCTTACAGTAGGACTCAACGCAACGATAGCCCGAACAGAATCCGGATCTATAGAATAAGTGCCAACTCCTTTTGCGGCAGTTGCAGTATCTGCTGATAACAAATACGCTCTAACCTCACCTCCATCTCTGAATAATAAATCAATTGGAGCTGTCGTAGATCCACTACCATCATTCATACCCGAACCCGGCCAATAGCCTGTAATAGAAATAGCAGCTTCCTTTTTACAAGAGATAATAATTGTTGCTAATAAAAAAACAATAATTGCGTAAGTCGATTTTTTCATAATATTTATTTTCAGTAAATTTAGCTTATATTTTCTTTCAGGCAATCTGTTTTTTAGTATGTGAAACGTTTGAATGAGAATTCGGATAATTAATTCATCTTTGCTTCAAAAAACTTCCAGATTACTTCATCCGGCACCGGCGCAACAATTTCAATCAATTCCTGCCTGTCGGCAGACAAGGCATTTTTTACAGGATGCGTAAATGTAATTTTCCTTGCATGTAAATGAATACTGCGTGTATTTTTATCTACATTATTTTTTAATGCTGTAGATAGAATGCCTCTATCAGCATCCTGTTGGATTAAACTTTTATCGTTAGACATTTCATTCGGTCTTTCAAAACCATATTTTATATCACCTTTTATTGGTGAACCTATTTTCGCCAATTGTGCGCGTATCTGGTGAAAACGACCTGTTTCCAATTGTATTTCCAGTAAATGATAATTATCTGAACTTGACAGTAATTTATAATGTAACACACATTTCTTTGAATGTGCTATTTCCTTGTCATACAATTTTGCTTTGCGTTGTATCGAATCTTTTATATGATAATGAATCAGAGTTCCTGTATTTTCTTTAGGTTTATTTTTCACCACAGCCCAGTACGTCTTTATAATTTCTTTTGTCTTAAACAATTCATTCAGTCTTGTCAAACCTTTGCTGGTTCGTGCAAATAAAACTATTCCGCTCACCGGCCGGTCAATACGATGCACCACACCTAAAAACACCTCACCAGGTTTTTCGTATTTCTCTTTGATATAATCTTTTACAAAATCACCAAGTGGCTTATCGCCGGTTTCATCACCCTGCACAATATCACCGCTGCGTTTATTCACCGCAATAATATGATTGTCTTCGTACAAAATTTCTAACATAACAACAGCGTAAAGTTTAAAATTTTACCAAAGTTAATGTAAATTCGTAGAATGTATCAATCGCCTGTTATTATAGTTGGAATGCATCGCAGCGGCACTACGATGATTACAAAAATGCTGGAAAATTTGGGCTTGTTTGTTGGGGCAGAAAAAGAAATTAATAACGAGTCACTTTTTTTCTGGAAAATCAATAACTGGATTTTTGATTTACATACTGCAACCCCGGAAAAACCCTATAACTTGAGATATTCTAATCCTGCTTGCAAGAAAATTATTTTAGAATCATTAAACCATTTTGTTCAGTCTGAAAAAAGAAAAGAATACTTGGGAAAGCATGCATCTACTTTTAAAAATATTAAAGAGGTAAATTTTCCTTACGGTTGGAAAGATCCTAAAAACACATTCACTATAGATTTCTGGAGTTCAGTTTTTCCGAATCCGAAAGTGATTCATATTTATAGAAATCCCATTGATTCTGTGTCAAGTTATATTGAACGTGATCTAGAATTGAAAAATAAATTTGAATGGAACTGGAAGAAAAAACTGAAACGTGATTTCTTGACCAGCAAAAATTTTCATCAGAATTTTCGTCTATACAATATGGAAGAAGGTTATAATTTATGGGAAGAATATGTAACAAAAGCCTTGTCTTTAAAAATCACATTCCCTGATTATATAGAAATAAAATACGAAGATTTTTTAGAAAAGCCTTTTGAGAATCTTCAGCAACTGGCACACTTTTCAGGATTACAACTAAGCGAGCAACAATTGCAAAATGAAATTGTTTCTATAAAAAGCGAACGTGGTTTTGCATTTTTAAACAATGACAAATATGTTGAATTGTATCAGCAGTTAAAAACAAAACCATTGATGCAGCAATTAGGATATGACAATTTATAATGTTCAAATATTACTGGCAACCTACAATGGTGAACGTTTCCTTCACAAGCAATTAGATAGTTTATTCAATCAGACTTATCCCAATTTTACTATTTTAATCAGAGATGATGGTTCTACTGATAATACCTTGAAAATTATTTCTGAGTATCAGCAAAAATTTTCGGGTAAAATTGAAATTATACATGATGATTTTAAAAATGTGGGTGCGACACAGAATTTCGGAATCTTGTTAGAAAAATCTACTGCGAATTACATTTTTTTTTGCGACCAGGATGATATCTGGGTGAAAGAAAAAATAGAAAAATCACTGGCGGCACTTATTGAGTTAGAAAATAATTCCGATACACCTTGCATGTTATATTCTGACATGAAAGCAATAGATGAACAGGATAATATCATAACTGATTCTGCATGGAAGCAATTGTATTTGCATCCAGATTATTTTACACTGAACAGATTGCTGGTGCAGAATATTCCGCACGGCTGTACCATGGCAATTAATAAATCAATGCGGAATCTTGCCAGTCCGGTTCCGAAAGAAGCCATCCTGCATGACCACTGGATATCTTTGATTGCAGCTGCCTGCGGAAAATCAGTCGCCATAAAAGAACCATTGGTTTTATTACGAAATCATGCTGAAAATGTAACACGCAAAAAAAGTTCTCTATCCGATAAACTAACCCGATTTATAACCAATCTTCTGTCTAAACAAGAGTATGAATATTTCATAAAAATCCGTGTGCAGCAAGCAAAAGCATTACAGGAAAGAATAATAACCTGCGCAACAGAAAAAAAATTAGAGTCCCTGAAAAATTTTATCTCTTTAGAGGAAATAAGCGGGATGTCGCGCAAAAAAGTTTTTTTACAAAACAGGTTTTTTCGCACCACTTTATGGCACACCTTCAAAATGATAGCAAGAGCATAACGCGATTAGTTTTGCAATTCTTAGTTTGCACTTTTTTCGCTATTTTTGAACTAAATTCTAACGTAAGCATCTTTGAAAAATATTCTCATTACCGGCGGCGCAGGTTTTATAGGTTCTAATCTTTCTTTGCAATTATTAAAGAAGGGTTACAACATTACTGTATTGGATTGTCTGCATCCTCAGATACACGGCGAAAACCCGGAGCATACTTCACCGCTTTATCAATCTATAAAAGACAAAGTACATTTCATAAAAGGGAATGTCAATAATAAATCCGACTGGGAAAAAGCATTAGTAAATCAACACATCATTGTTCATTTTGCGGCAGAAACGGGCACCGGACAAAGTATGTATGAAATAGAGCGCTATACAAATGTAAATGTTTCAGGTACGGCTATTTTGTTAGATTATCTGACCAACACAAAACATCAGATAGAAAAAGTAATTGTGGCAAGTTCACGTGCTGTATATGGTGAAGGAAAATATTTCTCTAAAAAAACGAATCAGTTTTTTTATCCGAAAGACAGAAAAGAAAGTGATTTACAAAACGGAATTTTTGAGCTCAGAAATCCTGCTGATGCAAGTGAATTTTTAGAAGTTGCTGCAACAGACGAACAAAGCAAGATACAGCCAAAATCTATTTATGGCTTGACAAAATATCATCAGGAACAAGCATTGATGATTTGCTGTGAATCGTTGGATATTCCATGTGTAGCTTTTCGCTATCAGAATGTGTACGGCCCCGGGCAATCATTGACAAATCCATATACCGGAATTTTATCTATTTTTTCTACACGTATCAAACAACATAAATCCATCAATATTTTTGAAGATGGAAACGAAAGCAGGGATTTTATTTTTATTGATGATATTGTCAATGCTACCATTTTAGGAATACAAAAAGACGAAGCAAACTTTCAAGTATTTAATGTCGGTACCGGAATTGCAACAACTGTTTTAGAGGTTGTTCATGCATTAATGAAAAATTACGGTATTGATGTTCCTTTTGAAATTTCCGGACAATATCGTAAAGGCGATATCCGTCATAATTTTGCTGACTTATCTTTAATAAAGCAAAAATTAGGATTTGTTCCAACGGTAGATTTTGAAACCGGCATTCAGCAATTCTGTAACTGGGTAAATGAGCAATCAGTGCAAGAAGATAAATACGAACAATCCCTGGCAGAAATGAAAAGCAAAGGCTTGATGAAATAAGCGCAGATTACGCTGATGATGAATGATGAAATGATTTTTTTTATTTTAAATCTTAAATGCAATCTGTGAAATCAAATACAAATCAAATTAATCAGCGTTTAATCAGATAAATCAGTGGTCAAAATCGGCTTAGTTACTATTACCTACAACAGTGCACATGTCATCGAGCCGTTCATGCAATGCGTACTGGAACAGACGCATACCAATTTCATTCTCTATATCATTGATAATATTTCTTCCGATAATACATTAGCCCTTTTAAAAAAATATCCTGACGAAAGGATTGTTATCATTGCAAATAACAAAAATGTCGGCGTTGCCTCAGGAAACAATCAGGGAATAAAAAAAGCGATAGAAGATAATTGTGACGAAATTCTTTTGATCAATAATGATGTTGAATTTGAAAATACTTTATTAGAAAAACTATCCCGGCAATTAGTGGAATTAAACTGCAGCCTGATTGCACCGAAGATGATGTATTATCCTGAGAGAAATTTAATCTGGTGGGCAGGAACAAAATTTAAAGAAAGTAACGGCTGTATGTCAAATCACATCGGCATACAACAGGAAGATAAAGGCCAGTTTGATAAAATTGAAAAAATGGATTACGCGCCAACCTGCTGCGTATTATTTAAAAAAGAAGTGGTAGATGATACCGGTTTTATGGATGAAAAGTTTTTTGCGTATTATGACGATACCGATTTCTTTTACCGCATTTACAAACAGGGAACACATCAATTATATTATTATCCGTTTATACAATTCTATCACAAGGTAGGCGGATTATCCAACATGAAAAAAGGCGGTGCAAAGAAATTTAAATTCAATACTTTCTACATCCATTTATTTACAAGGAACCACGTCTATTATTTAAAGAAACAGCACAATTTTTACGGATGGTTCAATATCCTATATTTCTTCTTCAGAATGAATCTTCGGTTTCTTTTCAGCGGGAAATATAACCGTGATATAAAGACCTTTTTACTGCTTCAGAAATCCTATTTTGAAGGATTGAGAATGTAACAGAACTCTTTATAAATAAAATTAATTCCAATCATAACTACATCAAAATAGAACACAGATTTCAGGATAAATATGATTATTGCTGAAGAAATCTACAAAATCATTCAAATGCGCGTTCTATGATTTATGAGTCGATAGGACACAGATTTCAGGATAAATATGATTTATTGCCGAGGGAATCTTAACAATCATTCAAATCCGCGTTCTATGATTTATGAGTCGATTGGACACAGATTTCAGGATAAATATGATTTATGCCGGGGGGAATCTTAAAAATCATTCAATCTGCGTTCTATTGGTTTATGAGTCGATAGGACACAGATTTCAGGATAAATATAATTTATTGCCGAGGGAATCTTAACAATCATTCAAATCTGCGTTCTATGATTCTGATTTTCTTTGACTTACATCAATACGACTCATAAAAAATACATAAATACAGTCTTTTAACAGCTTTTTAAGCTTTTTCTCCTAACGGAAAATAAGTATCCAGGCTTTTTAGCGTTATTTTTATACAACAAAAGCGCAGCATATAGCCCATACTTTACACACGTAAACATTTTTTAAGAATTATCAGCATGACAAAAAAAACTATCTTTTTGATAGCGTTGGTTATATTTTTTCCTTTAAATAACCTTCCTATATTTGCAAGCGATGCTGTGGATAATATTCCCGTTCATCTGCAGGCTCCGGATTTATTTGATTTAGACAATACACCCCAACCCTCAACAGATGCGGTAAAAGAATATGTAGATTGTTTTTCTTTTGTTTCTGAAGATGCGATGAAGTTTGCATTGGCGGGATATGCTGAATTAAACAATGAAGGCAAAATCAGTAAAAAAGACCTTATCACCATTATAGATTTCAGCAAACCTTCTACAGAAGAACGCATGTTCGTCATCAACTTAAAAACAAAACAAGTAATTGCTAAAAGTTTATGTGCGCACGGCAGAAACAGCGGTGAAATCTGGGCAACCCAGTTTTCAAACAGCGCTGAATCTTACGAAAGCAGTTTGGGATTTTATATCGCTTCTGAAACATATGACGGCAAACACGGCAATTCCTTAAAACTGGACGGACAGGAAACGGGCATCAACGACAACGCGCGCAATCGTGGCGTGGTGATTCACGGTGCAGACTACGTAAGCAAATCCTTTATCGCCAACACAGGAAAATTAGGGAGAAGCCAGGGCTGCCCTGCTTTGCCGATGGATCAATACAAAAAAATAATCAGCCTGATAAAAGGCGGCTCCTGCTTATTTATCTATCATCCGAATAAATATTACAGAACGCATTCCACTATCCTAAAACACTACAGCGAATCATGCTTAGCAGATGTAGTATCGGGTTTTGGAGAATAATAAAATAAAAACTATATATTTAAAAGAGTTCAATTTATTGAACTCTTTTTTATTTTAATAAGTTATTCAAACATGCAAACATTTAAACTAAAAACCCATAACTGGAGAATAATCACTATAGTATTGATTATTTTACCCTTATTATGTTTCTTATCAATGTTCTTAATAGAAAGACCTTTTGGGATTTATATTTTTTTAGGAAGTCCTTTAATATTAATCATAACTATTCAATTGTTATACTTTTTATCGGTTAAAACAATAGACGTAGAATTATCAGAAAATAGCATCACAGCGATATGGTATTCATCATTCTTTCAAAGAAATAAAAAAATGGAGATTCTATTTGAAGATATTGAGTGGTGTTATTATAATATTAGAGCTCATGGTCAATCTCTTACTATTGGTAAAAAGGATTCAAGTCGATATGCACTTTCTTCTTTATCGTTATTATTCAATAAAAATTCTGATTACATAAATTTCGTAACAACATTTTACGAAAAGATTAATCAATATAATTTGAGACAAGAAGATAAATCTAATCAAATAAAGACTTCTTATCCTTTTACTTTTAAAGAGTTACACAAAGGATTTTTAATAATTCCGATTTTTATAACTTATGGTTTCTTATTCTATCTTATTGCTAAAATATTTGGATACTAATTACTAATTTTTCAAACTGTCTTCTTTTACAGGAATTACTTCCGGTATCTTTAATTTTTCCTCTTCCAGTTTCTTTTTCGCATCCGCTAATAAGGAATCCGTTTTTCTCTTTTTTACTACCGCAACAGAATCTGCTACCTGCTTTTCGCGCTTTTCTTCAGAAGTCAGCACATGCGGTTGTTTTCCCTTAAAAATAAAATTGATGAGTTGTTTATCCCTGCCGTACACATCCGCATAGAATTTCACATCGCCGTCAAAATCTGCTTCTGCCGTAAAATACCGGAAGTACACAGGAATGCCTTTTTTTAAACGGAATGTTTGCGTGGCTATATGACTTTCCTTCAGTGCTATTAATGAATCATAGGTAATCTGAAATGTATCCATCATCATCAGGTTTGCCGCCACCTCCAGCGGATCCTGGCAGCGCACGCAGCCATGACTTGCCGCGCGAAAATCTGCACCGAATAATTTCTTGGCAGGCGTGTCGTGTATATACACAGAATATTTATTGGGAAATAAAATTTTCACGGCACCCAATGCATTGCTGTTTCCCGGTGGCTGCACCACAGTCTTCCAGCCACCGTGTTCAGTTACAGAAAATCCCCTGAAACTTTTCATTTCATGTTTTACAATATCCTGCGGAACGCTCCACGTTGGCCACAGCACAATCTGGTTAATCGCACTTTCCAGCATTGGTGTTTCGTTCTTATTGTTTGATTTTCCTATCACCACATTTTTTTCAAGACGCAGAGTATCTTCTTCAATTATTTTGAGTTTATAAGAGGGAAGGTTCACCCAGACATATCTTTCCGGCAGGTCTTTGATATGCTCTTTGCGCCAGCGGTCTGCATTGATAGCCAGCAACTGGAATTTTTTTGAATTGTCGCGCTCCAATGCTTTTATGGTGTTCGAACCGATAGCGCCGTCGCCATTCAGGTTGTTGTCTTTCTGAAAATGTTTCAATGCTTTTAAATACGCAGAGTCATTATTTTTTATGGTATCAATAAGATAGTGATGATATACCAAAGCCTTGCGCGCATCGCTTACGGCGCCCACAGAATCCGCCTTAGGATCGCGTATAAAAATCGGGTTGGAAGAAATATTATTTTTTGCAACAAACGCTTTTAGCGCACTCATGTATCTGTTGTACATCGGATTGTTTGGTTCCAGTGTTGCAATGGTGCTGCCAACAGAATCCGCTAATGCTCTTTTCAACAGCGTCATGTATTTTTCTTTCGTGTTCCAGAAATTGGAATTGATGCCATGCACCGTATCGGCAAACATACCATTGTCAACATGCAATGCAATCTGTAAAAAAGAACGCGTCAGTCCGGCTTCCAGCTGTTTGCTCAGATTGAAATCTGCAGCCGGTAAAATCTTGTTACAGGAGTCAGCGATCCGCTGTATACTTTCGTAACCGTATAAATCTTTATTCAATCCTAAAAATTCTGCAGTGCCCAGGAAGTGCAGCATTTCCTTGCCTTTCGGCGACAAGCCATCTTTAGTTACCCAAAGGGATGTATAATCGTTTTGTTTGTAAATTTCTTTTACGACTTCATGCCAGCTCAGGTATTTCAGGCTGTCATTTTTTATGCCGCGAAAATCTGTTACATATTCTTTTAAAACTGTGGAGATATTTTTCTGAAACTCTATTTCATCTTTTGGAATTTCAATTTTCTGTTCAATTTTTTCAGCCTTAGTGTTTTTGCATTTACAGGCGGAAAGGAAACAGGATAAAATAAGGATGGCGGATAAAAACAGCGTTGAAGTTTTTAGATACTTCAACTTCATACTAAATTTCATGTTCTATTGTGGTTCGATTGAGATATAAAGTAAGATAAAAAAAGGACAACCTGTATCTCTTTAAAAAAATTTAATTCAGCTTGGCAGCCAGCACACATTTGCGTTTGTAAACGAGTTTAGTACCATCCGTTTTTTTGCGTTCAAATACCAGAAAATAAATACCGACATCTTTTTTGTTGCCATTTTCATCATCGCCGTTCCAGGCAAAAGTACCTTCTTTAGGAATCGCCACATCTTTCGCCAGCTGATTTGCCAGCCTGCCGTCTGCGTTGTATAAATATACATTTACCACGCTGCCGTCATCGTCGAAAGAATAAGTGATTGTCGCCACATCATCTACGCCATCACCATCCGGCGAGAAAATTTCCGGAACGATATGAACGGCTCTTTCCAGTTCGTACGTATTTTCAGAATTCAGATAGCCAGGTGTGGCATAACCCACTTCAGGCGACGCGGAATGCCAGTTTCTTTTATTTTGCGTGGCGGCATCAAATGCAGTACGTTCTAAAGAAACACCCTGCTTTGTTGTGAGCAAAGGAAAATGCCAGTCTTCATTATAATGCAGTTTATCGAGAATTACATTGTCAGCATTTTTCAATACAACTACATCTTCTTTTGTATCAAACGCCGGAAGATTTGCATCCATAAACTTGCTCAATACGGCGTTGTTGTATTGTGCTTTCACGTTGTTTTTATTCTTGCTTATCACGAGATAATCATTCGGATAAAAATAACCTCTTACACTATTAAAATTTAATGTCTGGTTTTCTGTTCCTGTCACAGCATCCGCCTGCGCAATCAGCATATCTTTTATCTTAAAAGTTTTATTTGATTTGTTATACAATTCAACAAACTGCTCGCCGCCTGCATTCGGGTTAAACAATATTTCATTGATTATTATTTCACCTGCCTGCGGTTTATCTGTTATCGCCACTTCAAGCGTATCAGGCAGATGCACGTACCCCGCGCACGCTGTAAACTGTTTTATGATAAACGTATAAACAACGCCTGTTTGCAGCGGCGTTGAAAGTGTCAGTTGTGCTTTTGTAGCATGTGGGTCCAGTGCGGTTATATACTGCACAGCAATACCGTTAGAGAATGCATAGTTATTTATATTCTGCACTTCGGTAATATCCATAGGAGCATGAAAATCTATTTCCATTGTGCTGTTGTTTAGTATACTGTCTGTTGCATGTACATATCTAACCGAAAAGCCTTTACTGTTTATGCTTCCCGGCGTACCACCGCTCAGATTATTGCTCGCAGACCAGAATAAATCTTGCGGACAATTTCCTGCGTAACGTTGTGTGTCTAATTCCATCGACCAGCCGCCGGATTGTTTTATAGTGTCCCGGTAGGTCTGGTCGGTATACGACAAAGAATCCATCAACATATTTTGATCTGTTCTGATAACTACCGAACCATTGTTATTTAATGCAGACCATGTAAAAGCACCCAGGGTATTTCCTAACAGACTGAAAACACTTACATCCGGAGCCGAACAAACAATGACATATCCGTTTGGCAGCAAATTTCCGGCATATAAAAGATGATTATTTAGTTTCCAGTTTCCTAAGCTGATGGTGTCGTTCGTGCTGTTCCGAAGTTCCACATACTGTTTGTTGGGCAACCCTGTAAGTGGTGGTTTTACCATAATCTCATTTACCAGTACATCCCCGGGTCGTACGGCCTGTGCGGGTAAAGAAATAACAATTAAAAATAATATGGAAAACAGGATCTTTTTCATGGTTGGCGGTACAAACAAATATCTCTATTCTATGTCGTTATTCCAACTGTAAAGGTTGTTTTTGGTAATGTTAAATTAAAAATGGTAAATGGCGCTAATTCTCTATTTTTGTAGTTACAATAAAAATTAATATAAAAATGCGAGTAGCAGTAGTTGGCTCCACCGGCCTTGTTGGTGGTGAGATGTTGAAAGTTCTCACAGAAAGAAACTTTCCCGTAACAGAGTTGATTCCGGTAGCATCAGAGAAATCGGCAGGAAAGAAAATAACATTTAAGGGAAAGGAATATACGGTGGTAACCTTACAGACGGCTATCGACATGAAGCCGGATTTAGCTTTGTTTTCTGCAGGTGGTTCCACCTCACTGGAATGGGCGCCGAAATTTGCGGAAGCAGGCATCACCGTAGTGGATAATTCTTCCGCATGGCGCATGGACCCGACTAAAAAATTAGTGGTTCCGGAAATCAATGCGGATGCATTGACGAAAGAAGATAAGATTATCGCCAACCCGAATTGTTCTACGATTCAGATGGTGGTGGCGATAAACCCATTGCACAAAAAATATAAGATTAAACGTATCGTTGTTTCTACGTATCAGTCGGTAACAGGCACCGGAAAAAAAGCAGTGGACCAGATGATGAACGAGCGTAACGGCATTGAGGGCGAGATGGCGTACAAATATAAAATCGACATGAACCTGCTGCCGCATATCGATGTGTTTTTAGATAATGGTTACACGAAGGAAGAAATGAAGATGGTGCATGAAACAAAAAAAATCATGCGTGATGATACGATACAGGTGTCGCCGACGGCGGTGCGTGTGCCGGTGATGGGCGGCCACAGCGAAAGCGTGAACATCGAATTTGAAAATGAATTTGATCTATCGGAAGTACGTTCTATTTTAGAAAACTCTGAAGGCATTATCGTGAATGACGATGTGGCAAATTTTAAATATCCGATGCCGATGGATGCACACGGAAGAGATGAAGTGTTTGTAGGCAGACTGCGCCGTGATGAAACACAACCTAAAACATTAAACATGTGGGTTGTTGCGGATAACTTACGCAAAGGTGCCGCTACCAATGCTGTTCAGATTGGCGAGTATTTATTGAAACATGGATTGATAGGATAATTAATTTTTGAAAATATATTCAGACTCCGCGTAATGCGGAGTTTTTTTATGGGTAAACTTTTAGCAGTAGGAGATTGTTTATTTAAATATGGCAGACGTTTTTGATACAGCTACCCGAAGTTATATTATGAGCAAAATAAGAGGCAAGAATACAAAGCCTGAAATGCTCGTCAGAAAGTTTCTTTTTGCAAATGGATTTAGGTATAGATTACATGACAGGAAACTAAAAGGAATACCTGATATCATCTTGCCGAAATATAATGCCATCATATTCGTCCATGGCTGTTTCTGGCATGGACACAAAGACTGTAAATATGCAAACATCCCCAAAACACGTACAGAATGGTGGTTGAATAAGATAAACAGGAACATCGACAACAGTAAAAAATTCATCAAAGCTTTAAAGAAAGATGGATGGAAAGTATATGTAATTTATGAGTGTCAACTCAAGCCGAAGACAATGGATAAGACACTCTCCACGCTTCTAAGAAAACTTTCAGTTTCACAGTAACATTTTCAAAAAGGTTATCAACTGTGACTTATAGTCCGTTGTAGGATAAGTCACATCTAGGTAGTTTTGTTTACATCTCCAATCATTTTTTATGGATATAAAAGTCAGGGTTGGTAATCGCATTCGCGAGTTGCGATTACTTAAAAAAATTTCTCAAGAAACACTTGCAAATATTGCAGAAATAGACAGGACCTATATGACAAGTGTAGAAAATGGAAAAAGAAATATTTCAATAGTAAATCTGGAGAAGATTATTGTCGCATTAGATTCTAATTACACTACTTTTTTTAAGCATAATAGTTTTAACAAATAAGTAATCACATTGAAAGACAAAATAAAAGTTGTAGAATTATTTGCTGGTGTTGGCGGATTCAGGCTTGGGCTGGAAGGCTGGAAAGGAAAATCTGCTTCTTCAGGATATACAAAAAATCTTAAAACAGATTATGATGTTGTTTGGAGTAACCAGTGGGAGCCTTCAACAAAGACACAACATGCTTCATTAGTTTATGAAAATCGTTTTGGAAAAGACGGACATATCAATGAAGATATTTCTATTGTCGACGTTAAAAATATTCCAGATCATGATATTCTTGTTGGCGGTTTTCCATGTCAAGATTATTCTGTTGCTACCACTTTAAAAAATTCTAAAGGTTTGATTGGTAAAAAAGGTGTTTTGTGGTGGTCTATTCATAAGATATTGACAGAAAAAAAACATAAACCAAAATTTCTATTCTTAGAAAACGTAGATAGACTATTAATTTCTCCATCAGGACAGCGGGGAAGAGATTTTGCAATTATACTACAAAGCTTAAATGAATTAGGATATGCCGTTGAATGGCGAGTTATTAATGCTGCTGACTTCGGAATGCCTCAACGAAGAAGACGGGTTTTTATTCTTGCCTATTTGAAAAGCACATCCATATACAAAAGCATCAAATCAATTTCTTCTTATGAATGGATTTTAAAAGAAGGAACCCTAGCGCAAGCATTTCCAACAATGGCAGATGGTTCGTCTCCTACCGAATTTAAACTTATAGGTGATGTTGTATCAATATCAGACAACTTCAATAAAGATTCATTAACTGCTTTTGAAAATTCAGGGTTAATTATAAATGGCTTAGTAACTACAATAAAAACTAAGCCAAATTACGGAGGCAGTTTTACACTTTTAAAAGATTTAATCCAAAATGGTGAAGTGACTGAAGAGTTTTATATTAATGAACAAGATTTTGATAAATGGAAATATTTAAAAGGCCCTAAAAAAGAAATGCGCACTAATGCACAAGGATTTAATTATAATTATAGTGAAGGAGGTATGATATTTCCTGACCCTTTGGATAAACCCTCTAGGACTATCATTACTGGAGAAGGAGGGAAATCACCTTCAAGATTTAAACATGTGATTTTTTCAAATAAAGGATATAGAAGACTCGCACCTATTGAACTTGAAAGATTAAATATGTTCCCAGATGACCACACAAAATTAGAAGACGTTTCTGATACTAAAAGAGCCTTCTTCATGGGCAACGCATTGGTTGTTGGGGTTATTGAAAAAATTGGAATCGCTCTAAATCAGAAAATAACAAACCATGGAACAACAAGAAAAAGACAATTGGCTTAAGACTACAAATATAAGATTGTCTGTTGCAGAACAATATTATCATCACCATTCTTATGAAATTTTAAAAGCCCACGAGGACTTAAAAGCCATGTTTATTGCTTCATTAAATAATGATATAAGAATTTCACCTAGAATCAAGAAAAATAAAATTTTTGAGAGCAAAGCAATTGAAGCTAAAGAATTAAATGTAGTTATAAGAGAACTATTAAGAGAAACACCTAACAATGAAATAAAATTTGAAGTCTTTGAAGAAAATGGCGTTTTCTATTTTAGTTCAGAGAAAAGTTCAATCGGTGGTTTTGACTTCGCAATTTTAAATCATTATAATAATATACTAGCCCTAAGAAACTTATGCTTTGGTAATTTACAATATCATGATGGCGAGATTAGATGGAACAAATTCCTCGATAAAAATAAGGACTTAATGAAGATTGCAGATGAGTTAAAAAGAATTGACGAAAAAGGTAAAAACATTAAAAATCTAAATAAAGATAAACCTACACCTTTGATTGTAGGTGAAATCCAATTTGGTAATTGGGCACTGGCATACAGAGACTTTTTTAAAGTCCTAAAGGCTGATGTACAAAACTCTGTTGATTGTTTAATTTATATTGTACCCACTGGTAATTTGGAAGCAATGCTAAGTGATGGTATTGTAACTTTTAATAAAACAAAAGAAATTCTTAAAAGCTTTTCTAAAGTAATTTCTGTTCCTGTATGGTTAATCGGATTAGATATTAATGAGAATGTATAACACAAACCGTAGCGGCAGTTCAAACGTCGGCGAGGTTTAGAACCTCACCGACGTTGAACGGTACTACCTCTTCATCACCTCCACCAGTACCTCATTCTTGGCTTTCAGTAAAGCAAGTTCCTGTTCCAGTAGTGCAATACGTTCATCTTTGCTGGTATCTGCCACAACATTTGTTGTATAAGCAGCCGGCAGCTGCGCGGCAATGTCCGCAAAGAAATTGTGTTTTAGCAACCCCAATTTTTCAAACAATAAATATCGCATATCACGATATGCGATATTCTTCACTTATTACTTGCAAATCAACTATTTATTGTTTAATATTGCATATTGCGATATGCGATATAGTGATAAATGAAACAGATACAATATATAATGAAACCGCAGGATGTAGTTATTTTGCTTAAAATAATTGCATTAAATACGGATGAGTGGCAGCAAAAGCCCTTGGCAGACGCCTTAAAAATCAGCCAGTCGGAAATTAGTCAGTCGATAGTACGCTCTCAATATGCCGGATTAATGAATGGTAAAAAAGTAATGCGTATGGCATTAATGGATTTTTTACAATATGGATTAACGTATACATTTCCGCAAAAACCTGGGGTGATAGTTAGAGGAATGCCTACTGCGCATTCTGCTGCACCCTTAAATAAATTATTGGTAAGCAGTGAAGCATATGTATGGCCCTGGGCAAAAGGAAAAGTAAAAGGTCAGAGCATTAAGCCGCTCTTTGCGTCTGTACCGGAAGCAGCAGAACAGGATGAAACATTATATACTTTATTAGCTTTAACCGATGCACTACGAGTAGGCAAAGCACGTGAAAAAGAAATGGCATGTATGTTACTAAAGGAACGATTACTTTATGGAAAATAAAATAATCAATCTGCAAATGGTAGCAGAGGTAGCCAAAGGATTAGCAGAATACTACCGAAAATGGTATTTATTGGAGGAGCAGTTATTAGTCTTTATACAGATGATGAAGCTGCAGATGAAATTAGACCTACCGTAGACATAGACATGACGATACAACTAAGTGGGTTTAATGAATGGGCAAAAATACAGGAAAGATTATTACAGTTAGGTTTTTCTCCAGACCCGAATGGACATGCTATTTGTACTTATTTATTCAAAGATATATCCATTGACATAATGCCTGCGGAAGATAGCCCTATTGGAATAGCAAATAGTTGGTACAGGCCTGGTTTTGATTATTTACAACAAGTTACAACGGAAGGACAAATAATAAATATTCTTTCAGCTCCATACTTTCTGGCTACTAAGTTTGAAGCATTTCATGACAGAGGTGGTGATTATAGAACCAGTCATGATTTGAAGATATTATTTACGTGATGGATAACCGAACAACTATTGTAGAAGAAATAGAAAATGCAGACAAGACAGTACATGATTATATCCGAGAAGAATTTATAAAGATAAAATCACATCCAAATTATACTGAAATCATCAGTGCTCATATTCATCCATTAATAGCTGCTGAACGTTATCCTTTGATTCTGGAAAAGATAAATGCAATTATTTCCTGATTTGAATAAAATCTAAACACAATATTTTTCATACTTCTGTTCTGTGAAATAAATCGAATGATTTTATTTTACGTTTTAATATCCTTATTCGACTACAGAAAACAGCAACTCATTTTTCTTCTCTATAATCTCATTTAATATTCATAATTTTCCATTCTAAAATTTACAGTTATGCCTATACGAATGACCGATGACGAAAACCAGCAACAGGATTTTATCCCAACCAATGACGGTGGTGGCGGAAACAGAGGCGGCGGCGGCGGTTTAGGCGGCGGTTGCTTAACTGGATTCTTGCCTATCATCATAAGACTGGTTTTTAAACGGCCCTTAATTGGCATACCCATTTTATTAGTAGGTGCTTTCATTTTATTCAAAAGCGGATTGATTGGCGGCGGTGGTGGTGGTACAACAACTAATGTTGCAGGTCTGGCTACCGGTGC
>JAYVPA010000146.1:0-18611 GCA_043757615.1 Sphingobacteriales bacterium
ATAAACATTGAAGATGCAAAGAAAATTATTACTGCAAAAACAAAACTGGTTTCAGTAGTGTATGTATCCAATGCATTAGGCACCATCAATCCTATTGAACAATTAATTGCTATTGCACACAAAAATGGTGCGAAGATTTTAATTGATGCAGCACAGGCAATTCAACATTTGACAATTGATGTACAAGCATTAGATTGTGATTTTTTTGTTTTCAGCGGACATAAAATTTACGGACCAACAGGCACCGGAATTCTATATGGTAAAGAAGAAATTTTAAATCAAATGCCTCCGTATGAAGGCGGCGGTGATATGATAAAATCTGTTTCATTCAAAGGAACCGTATTTAATGATTTACCATTCAAGTTTGAAGCAGGAACGCCAAATATTGCAGGCTGCATCGCATTAGGCACGGCTATAAAATATGTGCAGGATTTAGGAATTGATAACATCAGAAATTACGAAACTGATTTACTGAATTATGCCACTGAAAAATTATCAGCAATTGAAAGTCTGAAAATTTACGGTACATCAAAACATAAATCTTCTGTCATCTCCTTTTTATTAGAAGGAATTCATCCGTATGATGTTGGTGTGATTTTAGATAACCAGGGAATTGCAATCAGAACAGGGCATCATTGTGCACAGCCCATCATGGATTGTTACAATATTCCCGGAACATGCAGAGCCTCTTTTTCGTTTTATAATACAAAGGAAGAGGTTGATTTATTAGTGAACGGAATTTTGAAAGCTAAAAAAATGTTGAGTTGATATGGCAGAAAGTATTAACAAAATACAAGACGAAATCATCGAAGATTTTTCGATGTATGATGACTGGAATGACAAGTATGAATATCTGATTGAGTTTGGAAAATCATTGCAACAGTTAGATGAACAATTTAAAACAGAAGAAAACAGGATACATGGTTGTCAGAGCAGAGTCTGGATGCATGCGGAAATGAAAGATGATAGGTTGTTTTTTTACGCAGACAGCGATGCCATCATAACAAAAGGAATTGTAGGGTTATTGGTGAAAGTGCTAAGCGGCCATGCGCCGAAAGAAATTGTAGAAAGTGATTTATATTTTATAGGAAAGATTGGATTACAGGAACACTTATCACCTAATCGTGCAAACGGATTATTGTCAATGATAAAAAAAATGAAAACGTACGGAATAGCATTTCAAGCACGATAAAAATATCAAAGAGTTACGCGGAGAATATAACAAAATGGAAACTGTAATACAAAAATCTTTCATGGAGATAAAGGACGAGGCGATACAGCATATTCAGACGATTTATGACCCTGAAATTCCAGTCAATATTTATGAACTCGGATTAATCTATGAAGTGAATGTGAATATTGACAACAATGTACATGTCTTGATGACCTTAACAGCACCGAATTGTCCTGCAGCAGAAAGCTTACCGAGAGAAGTGGAAGAAAAGATTATGGCAATTGAAGGTGTAAAAAGCTGTAATGTAGAAATCACTTTTGAGCCAACCTGGGACCAGGAAATGATGAGCGAAGCAGCAAAATTAGAACTTGGATTTTTATAAGAATTGACAATAAGTCAGTTGACAAACTGTAGCATAAAATTTGAACAATATATTTTATAATTCATTAATTCTATAATTCAATAATTAATATCATGTATCCTGAACACATCACCAAACCATGCGAAGACCAATTAACAACCGCTGGTTTTAAAGCTTTAAAAACTTCTGAAGAAGTAACAGAAATATTATCCGAAAAAGAAGGCACTACTCTTTTAGTAATTAATTCTGTTTGTGGTTGCGCAGCAGCAAACGCACGGCCTGCAGTTTTGTCCTCTATACATCACGAAAAACATCCTAAAAACTTAGTGACAGTTTTCGCGGGTGTTGACAGTGACGCTGTAGCAAAAGCAAGAGAATTTACATTTCCTTTTCCACCAAGTTCACCTGCAATCGGTTTATTTAAAGACGGTAAATTAGTACACTTTATCGAACGTCATATGATTGAAGGTCGTCCTGCAAAAATGATTTCAGATAACCTGGTAGCTGCTTACGAAGAATATTGCTAAAATATTCGTTTCTCAAAAAGTCAAGATGCAATTTTAAAGATTGCATCTTTTATTTTATAACTTAAAATAAAAATGGTTAGCTTTATTTATTAAATATCAAAATTATGAAAAAGTACATCTTACTATTTATCTGCACAATCTTAACCATATCCTTTTACTCATGTAAAAAAGATTCAACAGGTCTGTCTAATTCAAATGCAGCCGGTACCTGGGAAGGTAGATATACTACAAACGGCAGCGCATATAGCACATTTGTCCGATTTACAATTCAGTCTTCTGGAAACTTGACTGTTTCTGATACTTCAGGAGGTACCGTATATCCCGGAGCATATAATATATCGGGTGATAGCCTGATAACTATAACGGGCGGAACAGTTCTTAATTTCAGAATGAAAGCGTTAAATGATGTATCAAGATTTGAAGGCAAATGGCAAAATTTAAGTTCACCGTCATATTACGGAACATTCTTCTTGGATAAAAAATAAAAATCATTTCTTTTTGTAGATTTGCTGCATGCAAAGAAGTCTACGCATCGTATTTATGGGAACACCGGATTTTGCGGTTCCATCTTTAGATATTCTAATTCAAAATGGTTACAACCTCGTAGGTGTGATTACAGCACCTGATAAACCTGCCGGTAGAGGTCAACACATAAAATATTCAGCAGTAAAGAATTATGCATTAGATAAAAATATACCCATCTTTCAACCTGCGAGGTTGAAAGATGAAGCATTTATTACAGCATTAAAAGCATTAGAAGCTAATTTATTTATAGTGGTGGCATTCCGTATGCTGCCGGAAATAGTTTGGCAAATGCCTGAATATGGAACATTTAATTTACATGCTTCGCTCCTGCCGCAATACCGCGGTGCTGCACCCATAAACTGGGCAGTAATAAATGGCGAAAAAGAAACGGGTGTTACAACATTTTTTTTGCAGCATGAAATCGATATAGGGAATATTATATTTCAGGAAAAAGTAAAAATTGAAGCAAAAGATAATGCCGGAAATGTACATGATAAGTTAATGATTGCAGGTTCATCCTTAGTTTTAAAAACAGTTCAGTCAATTGAAGCAGATATTGTGGTCGACAGTCCACAAGAACTCACAACTCACGACTCACGACTTACGACTATCAAACATGCTCCTAAGATTCTCAAAGAAACATGTTTAATTGACTGGAATAAACCTGCATCAGAAATTCATAATTTAATCCGCGGTTTGTCACCTTATCCAACAGCATTTACTTATCTTGATGGAAAGGTATTGAAGATATTTGCATCGCAAATCAGTCCACAGTCAACCGCAGAACGCGGATCATTGACTGTAGACTATTCTACAGACAATAAGACCTTCTTATCTTTTAAAAGCAGTGATGGAAATCTGGATATTTTAGAATTGCAACTCGAAGGAAAAAAACGCATGAAAACAGATGAATTTCTTCGAGGTCATAAGTTAATTAACAACTGTACATAACACACAATCCTTAATTATCTATTGTTTATCTTAAAGTAGAACAATGTTGTCTAATTTTCCATAAAATTAAATACATATGTCAGCGATATCTGCAGAAAAACCCGAAGCGAAAATCAGAAAGGTAAATTTTAAGTTTGAAAAACCATTCCCAAAACATTGGTTTAATGACAATCCCGTAGCTACACATTTTATGAATGCGCAACATCTTGCCTTTCCGGATGGCGAGAAGTTTTTTATCAGAAGCGTAAAAGCTTTTGCAGAAGTATATAAGAATGATCCGGAATTAAAAAAGCGTGTAGATAATTTTATCGGGCAGGAAGGAACGCATTATGCGGAACATCAGAAATTCTGGGACATTATGGAAGACCAGGAATTGAAGCCGATGAAATTTGTTGAATACTTTAGAAGAACTGCCTGGAGCGGCGCGGAAACATGGGCAAGAAAAACATTGACAAAAAACAGGTTTGGCGATAAGATGGCATTAAGTGTTACGGTGGCACTGGAACATTTCACCGCCATGCTGGCAGAATCCGGAATTACAAATTCAGCCATGACAGAAAAAATGCCGCAGGAAATGCAGGATTTATTTATGTGGCATGCTGCGGAAGAAATTGAACATAAATCTATTCCATTTGATGTGTTGAAAAAAGTGGATGACAGCTACGCTTTGCGCGTTGGCGGTATGGCTATTGCTTCAATCGGCTTGTGGTACTATTTAACGTATGGTACAATTTATCTTACTAAAACGGATGAAGATGTACAACGAAAAGATGTTCCAAAATTTACGATGGAGTTTCTGAATAGATTCCGCAAAAATTTTGGCGGTACTTTAAGTAAACAATATTGGTTATACTTTAAAAAAGATTTCCATCCTGATCAAATTGATAATTATCATTTGGCAGAAGAATTACTAAAGAATAAGAATTACGCTTGACTTCGACAAGCTCAGTCTACGTAGATTTTTAATTAAATAACAAACGTATTGTCGACAACAACAACAAAATCCGCAACTGCTAATGCCTACAATCCTGAAGAAATAAAAGTACGCAGGGTAAATTTTTCTTTTGAGAAAAACAATCCCAGATTTTATTATAAGAATAATCCTTTCAGTACGCATTTCATAAACGCATTGCATATTGTATTTCCAACCGGTGAGAGATTTTTTGTGAATGCAGTGCTGAAACATCAGAAAGAAATCAATGATGAAAAATTAAAGAAACAGATTCGTAATTTCTGCGGTCAGGAAGGTGTACACAGTGCCATGCATGAACGGTTCTGGCAGATTTTAAAAGGCAATGATTATAAAATAGACGGATTTGAAAATCATATAGATAATGTATTGCATAAAATTGTAGCTAAAATAAAGATTCCGTTTTTAAAAGATAAAAGCATTGACTTAACTGCAACTGCGTGTCTGGAACATTTTACCGCATTGTTTGGTCACGCTATTTTTATGCATGTAGATACAAACAAAGGCACTGTTCCGAAAGATATTGCAGAATTATTTCAATGGCATGCAGCAGAAGAAATTGAGCATAAAAATGTAGCATTTGATGTCATGCAAAAAGTGGATGAAGAAGAATACAGAAAACGTGTTGTCGCCATGCCAATCGTATCTGCCTTGTTATATTTTTACTTAGCAACAGGCACCGGTATTTTAATGTATCAGGATAGAAAACATTTAGAAGTTAAAAAATTACCAAAACAGTTTTATGAATTTACTTCAGGTTTATTAAATGACCTGCACAGAGATTTATACAAAGATTATTTTAACTTCTTTAAAAAAGATTTTCATCCCTCTGATTTAGATGATTATAAATTAGCAGAAGACTTTTTTAAGGACAAGGCTTACGCGTAAATTTCATTCTATTCGCACATCTTTTCAAAGTGTATCATTATTAAGTATATTTAAATTATTTAATATAAAATGATAATGATCTGTTGTCGATAAACTATATTAAAAAAATTAGTATAAAACAAAAAAATGCTGTAGTTTTCATATCTGATTTATTTAAAAACTAAAAAATAACAAAAATGAAAGTAACAAAAACACTGGCAATAATGATTCTCGCGCTTTCTATTGGATTTGTGAGTTGCAAACTAAAGGATGCTGATATTAAAACCGCTGTTGAACAGGCTCTAAGTTCACATCCCGGTGCTGAAGCAGTAACGGTAGATGTTAAAGACGGCATAGTAACATTAGCAGGAGAATTTAAAGATGAAACGTGCAAAACAGATTGTGAGACTGCTACCAAAGGGGTGAAAGGTGTAAAATCTGTTGTTGATAATGGCAATGTAACACCGCCACCGGCACCTGTTGCACCTGTAGTAATCAGCGCAGATGAAACGTTGACACAAACTGTAGCAGATGCAATAAAAGATTTTCCATCGGTGAAAGCAGAAGTTAAAGATGGTGTTGTAATCTTAACAGGTGAAATCAACAAAGCAAATCTGATAAAATTAATGCAATCTGTAAATGCACTAAAACCTAAAAAAGTAGATAATAAATTAACCGTTAAATAAAAAATCATGGCTTTACAAGATAAATATAAAGAACTAACCGATGCAGCAACGGCAGCTCGTGTTTCAGACTTACAGGTAAGGGAACAAGACAATGTTTTATACATTGACGGTACTGCAGCAACAGGTCCTATAAAAGACCAGCTTTGGGCAGTCTATGATAAAATTGATCCGAATTTTACTTCCGGTGATTTAGTGCTGAATGTAAATGTTTCTGTGGATGCTGCTGTTACACAAGTGAAAGTAATCACAGAACATTCTAATTTGAATATTCGAAAAGGGCCGGGCACAGATCAGCCAATTGTTGGAAAAGCGGCACATCACGAAATCATTACATTAGTTAACAGAAGCAATGAACAGTGGTGGTTAGTTCGGACAAATGATAATGAAGAAGGATATTGTTATGCCCGATATCTGGAGCCAGTAACAGCATAATTTTTTATTCAAACTATATACAAAGCTATTCTGGTTGCACAGAATAGCTTATTTATTTTGCAAAAAAACGAGCCGCTCTTATAAACGACTCGTCACAATAAATCACATGAACAACGGCATAACTCATTTATGTGATTACAAGTTTAATTTCAAGATTGTCAATAGTAATTGGTCAATGTAATGAACCATTGACAATGGTATTGACTACTGATTTTCCCGCACTTGTTTATCTTTCGGATATTTAATCGTATACACCAGTTTAATTTTTCTGGATTCGTTTGGCTGTAATTTGATTTTCCAAAGCAGTTTGCCATATTCTTCTGTTACAGTAGCACCATTTGCATCTTCCAATGTGACTTCTATCTGTGAATTTTTAGAAATCGGGTACTGATCCAGCAATTCTATTTCAATAGCTGTATTTTTATTATTCTTTATCGTTGTTTCAAATGCTTTGGTTTCCCTGATATTTCCGCCTAATAATTTCTTTGCAGAATAATCATTCAGTTTAATACGTTTTACATTTATTTTTTCATCCCGTCCTAATGAAATCAATAAGGTATCCGCACTCACATTAGGATTCAGATATGATTTTCCAACGTAATTATCATCAAAGAAAATATTGGCTTCACCGGCAAGTAAATTATATTTCCCCCAATCTGTAACACGCGCTAACAAATATGCAGTCATATCCATCTTAGGAACCGTATGATAAGAGTAAACTGCTGGCAATTCTATTTCCTGGATTGCTACAATATGTTCTTTATTGTCACTTTCTACATCCTGTAATGTTTCAATATTATATTCAACGGCCATCTCTCCTTCCTGTATTGTAACATTATTATCCGTTGCTTTCAATCCGTCAACAAATACTTCTTCATCTTTTGATGCTTCACTGTAACCGGCACGCGCTATGTCAATGGTTGCAGGAGCTGCCATATTCATCATTTGTGATCTATCATCATACGCATTTTTTTTCATCTTATACTGATAGTAATCAGGCTGAAAAAAGTCTATATAAATCGGATATAATATCGGTCTGTCATGATTAGCAGAGGGGTTTGCAGTTGATAAAGTCAGTTTTACATCTTTCCAGTCATAGCCAGTGTTTTGAACTACTTTTGCTCTGCAATCAATATGTAAAGGCTCATTGACGTTCTTTGCCCTGATATCATAAATCGGAATCCAGTATGCATTGGAAACAACATAAGAACATTTAAACGAAACCTGACCTGCACTTTTCGCATTTACTTTTAATACTATTTCTTTGATTGTTGTATTCTGATTTCCGTTTAATTCTGTTACCTGATGCTGAATGCGTGCAATTTTATCATTCGCCGATTTTTGTTTTTTAGATAAATCAAAAATGTACTTACGCAACTCAATTGAACGTATGCGGTATAATTCAGCCAGCGCTTTTACTTCTTCAGCTGTAAAGGTAACTTTCTCATTAGATAGCTTTGTATTATTGTCCAATAACGCTAACTCCTGTTTATAGGCAATTGATTGTTCATTCAGCCAGCCCACTTCATCTCGAATGATTTCAATAGAATCATTCAGTTTAATTACCTGTGCAGATTTTGTTTTATCTGTCAGATAATTTAGTCGTGAAGAAACAGATAAGATTTTGACGCTACCCTTCGTTGCAATCTGCAGTGTATTATCATCCATGTAAGTGGATACATTGGAAATAATAATTTCACTATTACCTTCCTGAATAGTAAGATTAGCCAAACGCGTTTCTTTCGCGTAGTTTCTAAATACGGTAACATCTGTAATTTTAGAATCGTTTACGTTAATGGCATTTGCAAAAAAAGCCATCAATAACATTGGGATAAAAAATAAAGCCTTCATATAATTTCGTTTTTGATTACGATTCAAAGATGAAGCGATTAATTTTTTATACAGAAATGATATGAGATTTTATGATACTTCTAAATCTATAATTATCATCTAAATAATTGATTATGTATGATTTAAATTAAATAATAATGATGTTAGAAAGACATGTTTAAAATATAGTTAAAAAGTGTTACGCTTCGACAGGCTCAGCGTGACATATCCAAAAAACAAACTTAGTTTATGTTTGTCCGAATTAGATTTCTTTTTTATTTGCCAATAAGACAATCATATTCCAATCATCATTCATAAGAGCTTCTTTCTTTTTTCTACTCCAACCTTTAACTTGCTTCTCAAATGATATTGCTTTACGAATATCATTAAAGTGCATACTCCAAATTAATTTTAATGGACGCCTCTTGTAAGTGTATGAAGTTGGGCTATTTCCTTCATTATGTTCTGAAAATCTTCTTTCTAGATTATTTGTTACTCCAACATAATAACTATCATCTGAACATTTTAGAATATAGACATAATAATCTCTCATGCTTATTGAGAGACAAACATTATCAGAATTCCATAAAATCTTTAAAAAATATTATTTGACTTACAGCATGTCAGACTGAACTTGTCGAAGTCACGCTGAGCTTGCCGAAGCGACAATTTCATTTATCAGATTACTCTTCGTAATTGCAGAAGCAGTAAGAACCCCGCTCATAAGCGCGCCACCGATACCAACCGTAACTATATCCTGACCGGTTAGAAAAAGATTTTTTATGGGTGTCTGTGGTTTTAAATAATCTTTGGCAAACCGTTCAGGCGGATGATCCAGTCCATAAATTTCTCCATTGATGTAATTACAAAAATGCTTTGTAGTAATTGGTGTCGACAATTCATATGTATCTATTTTGCCTTCCAGCTGCGGTTCATATTTATACAAATGTGCGAGCATTCGCTGCGCCAGTTTTTCTTTCAACGCATCATACTCCTCACCTCTTTTTTTCCAGCGAGTATTTTCCCATTCCTTAAACCAGTCATACTTAGCAACAGTAATGATTTCTATAGTAGAACGGCCGGGATATTTCTCATTAAAGATTGGGTTTTTGGCTGCAGGAAATGAAATGTAAACCACAGGAAATTCATTATTATAATCCTGCAAAAAATCTTTGATTGCTTTATCATGGTCAGCACCATTCGGATAAATCCAGTAGTTCGCTTTTGGTAAATTTAATTCCTCCGGTGTATGTTTCAATCCGATGTATAAGCTCAAATGCCCGTAAGATTGCGGCATGTTTAACGCTTCATTAATATATTTAATTTTCTTCTTGCTTTCTTCTGATAATAAATTTTTATAGGTGATGTGAATTCCCGCACCACTAACTACAATATCACTTTTAATGATTTTACCATCCTGCATTACAACACCTTTTGCCACACCATTTTCAATCAGGATTTCTTTCACGCCGGCACCAATCAAAATGGCACCGCCGACTTTCAAAATACTCGGAGCAATTGTATTAAAGATTTCTTCGGAACCGCCAACAGGATAAAAGCCGCCGTTCATATAATGTAGTGCAACAGCAGCATGTATTACAAAACTGCTTTCTGATGGCGGCATTCCGTAATCACCGAATTGTGCGGATAATACTGCTTTCAATTCTTGATTATCAGAAATAGAATCCAGTATTTGTTTTGTCGTTTGTTTTGCAAATTTCTCATAATCATTATTCATAAATGGTGAAGAAAGTATCCGGACAAAATCCGGCATTACCTTTTTTGTATAAAAATCTTTTGACGTCTTGTTTACTTCAAACAACAATTCCACATATTTATCAATTGCACGTGCATCATTTTCAGTCGGAAAATATTCTTTCATGCGAGTCTTCCAGTTCTGCAACCCTTTCAGGTACTCATATACTCTGTCTTTAATTACAATCTTATCATAGACTTCACCCATATCTGCCCACTTCAGATTTTTATCTGTGATATGTTCAAAGACAACACGAAGTAAAGACCCTTTCCTGTCCATATCACCTACGTAATGCAAGCCGACATCCCATTCGTAGTCATTACGTGTAAATACATGTGTAAAACCACCGGGTGTGGTATGCTTTTCACAGACTAATACTTTCTTGCCTTTGCGTGCAAGCAAAGATGCTGCGGTTAAACTGCCCAGACCTGAGCCTATACAAATGACATCATAGTGTTCCGCAATTTCAGGTTTTTGTTTATAGGATTGAAAAAGTTTTTTATCGCTCATTTTATTTTAATTATTATCATCAAAGTATAATATAAATACTATGTATTCTTCAATATTAAATCCGATATTTTTTTTATTTTGGAGAAAATCAAAGTTTCTTAATGCTTCTTTTTCTATATCCGTAGTCGAAACCAAAATATTAAATTTATCTGTGCATTCTTTTGCTGTACGGCTACAAAAGTTTAACCAATCTTCATTTGGTTGTCTTTCTTTAGAATCATAATTTAACCAATACAACTCACAAATTCCATCAGGAAAAACATATTGTATTTGACCGCCAATAACTGCCATTGGTATTTGTCTGGCTGCTTCAACAACATCTAAAAAATCTGTTTGCTTCCATCCATATTCATTACCACTTTTGATAGATTTATCAATAATATATTTTGGGAGTCGATTTTCACTCATCCGATAAATATAAAAAAAACGATATTAAAAACAGATAAAACTATTTGAAAATATAGATAAACTATAAAAATCGTATTTTTGTGTCGTGAATATTTACGAAACAAAAATAATCTGCAAGACTTTTCAGGGTTTAGAGCAGGTTTTAGCTGCAGAACTGGAAGCATTAAATGCGAAAAATGTAGAAATCATTAAACGGGCAGTCGTTTGTGATTATGATAAGGAATTATTGTATCGATGTAACCTTGAATTGCGAACTTGTCTTAAAGTGCTGGTTCCGTTATTTGATTTTGAATCCACTTCGCCTGAAGATTTGTATGGCTTTGCGATTCGTATTCCATGGGAAGATTATTTTTCCATCGACCAGACTTTTGCTATTGATTTTACCATTCAGTCCGAATTCTTTACACATTCACAATTTGCGTCATTAAAATTAAAAGATGCGGTTTGCGATAGATTCAGAAAATTTCATGACGATAAGCGACCTGACGTAAATACAGACAAACCGGATATTTTATTCAACTTGCATATAAATAAAGATAAGGTTACCATTTCCTTGGATAGTTCCGGTGATTCATTACATAAACGCGGAAATCGAATCGACCAGGATATTGCACCGATTAATGAAGTGTTGGCTGCTGCATTAATAATAATGAGCAAATGGGATAAACAATCTCATTTCGTGGATGCGATGTGCGGCAGCGGAACTTTCGTAATTGAGGCAGCAAGTATGGCTATAAATAAAGCGCCCAACTTAGACAGGAATTATTTCTGTTTTAAAAACTGGAAAAATTATGACAACACTTTGTATAATGATATCTGTACAGAATTAGAATACAAGATTACAGATTTCAATTACAAGATAATAGGTTCGGATAATAATAAGAAAGCAATCTTTATTGCACAGAACAATATCAGAAAATCAGGATTTACAAAACTGATTGACTTAAGAGAAAGCAGCATTCAGAAGATGATTCCGCCCATGGGAAAAGGCACACTGATTATAAATCCACCCTATGGCGAACGTATGGAAGCTTACCAGATTGATTTATTGTATAAACAAATCGGAACTGCATTTAAAGAACATTTTACAGGTTACACCTGCGGTATCATTTCAAATAATTTTGAAGGTTTAAAAATCATCGGTTTAAAACCAATGAAAAAATATCAGGTAATAAATGGTAAATTAGACTGTGTTTTTTATTTGTATGAAATGTATGAAGGCAGCAAGCGAAAACCGAAAGAAGAAATTAGTAAAGAGTAATTGTGATAGTTAAAAGAATATAAGTTATGAAAATAAGCAGCTATACTTTCTTATTTATTTGTTTTATCACATTCACAACAGGATGTGAGTTTTTTAAAAAGGAAGATCCCAATAAAATTGAAATTCCTGAAGGTGTTACACAGGAACAATTACAGGATGCACGTTATAAATTTAAACGTGATAAATCATACAATCAGAAATATTTATACCAGAATAAAACCGACAGTGCAATCATTACAATTTATAATGTTATCACTTACAATATAAAAGATGATGACGGAAGTAATATCGGTGAAGGATATAATTATTATATTTTTGATATTTCTGTCGATAATCCTAATAAACAACCGTTTAATATCGGTTCATTTACCAAACGCTGTTATCTGACTAACCAGAATCCGGCTTATTTATACAGCAATGTCAGTTTTGCGTTAAAAATGTATTACTTACAGTCTGATTCATCAGAAATTGATATGGAATATACTAAACGTTTTTATTCAGACATAATGCCTGAAAAAGAATTTTACCGTACAAAGTTATTTGCTTTTGAAGTGAGTAAAGATGATAAAGATCCTTTATTTTTCCATTACAGTATCGGAAACCAGAAATTTGAATTCAAAGTTCGCGATTAATAGCTGATACATTGGTTTTTATGATTAAATGATTTCTTAAAAATTCTTAATCATTAATTAAGTAAGTGAGCGGTTCAAACAAAAGCACAATTTCTTTGTATTAAATTTTACATTTTAAATTGAAATACTGAAATATCGGTTTAAATTTACAGTCCATAACCACTTAACTGTTATGGCAAAGTTTATTTTCGTTACCGGCGGTGTAACATCTTCTCTAGGAAAAGGTATTTTAGCAGCTTCTTTAGCAAAATTATTACAATCCCGTGGTTTAAGAGTTACGATTCAGAAATTTGATCCTTATATTAATATTGATCCGGGTACCATGAATCCTTATGAACATGGCGAATGCTATGTAACGGAAGACGGTGCTGAAACAGATTTGGATTTAGGTCATTATGAGCGTTTTTTAGGCGTTCATACTTCTCAGGCAAATAACGTTACCACAGGAAAAATTTATCAGGAAGTCATTAACAGGGAACGTCGCGGTGACTATCTTGGAAAGACGGTACAAGTAATTCCGCACATTACAGATGAAATCAAGCGCAGGATGTTATTGTTATCGCATTCCGAACAATATGATATTATCCTGACAGAAATCGGCGGTACCGTTGGTGATATTGAATCATTACCTTTTATTGAAGCGATTCGTCAGCTGAAATGGAAATTGCCCAAAGAAGATTACCTGGTCATTCATTTAACGCTGGTTCCCTATTTATCTGCGGCAAAAGAATTAAAAACAAAACCTACGCAACATAGCGTAAAAGAACTGCAGTCTTATGGTGTGCAGCCGCATATAATTGTATGCAGAACGGAAATGCCGCTTGGTGACGAACGAAAAAAGAAAATCGCTGAATTCTGTAACGTAGATTACGGTTCTGTTATTGAAGCACTCGATGCTTCAACGATTTACGATGTTCCTTTATATCTTAAAAGAGAAAAACTTGACCAGAATGTATTGGAAAAATTCGGGTATACAAATATGCCTGATACTGATTTAACAGAATGGAATGATTTTTTACAACATGTAAAATTTCCTAAGAAAGAAATTACAATTGGACTTATTGGAAAATACATTGAACTTAAAGATGCCTATATTTCTATTTACGAATCATTTATTCACGCTGGCGCAAAAAATGAATGTAAAGTAAACGTTGAACGAATTCATTCAGAAGAAATCAATAAAAACAATTTAAAAGAAAAACTCGGTCATCTAGATGGCATTTTTGTTGCCCCGGGTTTTGGTACACGCGGAATCGACGGAAAAATATTTGCCATACAGTATGCTCGTGAAAATAATGTTCCGTTTTTTGGTGTTTGTTTGGGTATGCAGATGGCAGTTATTGAGTTTGCTAAAAATGTATTAAAACTGGAAGATGTCAATTCAACAGAGATGAAACAAAACTGTCTGAATCCTGTAATTGACATGATGCAGGAACAAAAGACAATTGTAAATATGGGCGGCACCATGCGCTTAGGTGCATATACCTGCCAGTTGAAAGAAAATACTTTAGGACATAAGATTTATGGTGAAACACAAGTGGCTGAACGTCATCGTCACCGATATGAATTCAACAATAAATACCTGCATAATTTTGAAGATGAAGGTATGATTGCAAGTGGTACTAATCCTGATTCAGGGTTGGTGGAAATTGTGGAAATTCCCAACCACAAATTTTTTATCGGTGTGCAGTTTCACCCGGAATTAAAGAGCACTATACTAAAACCACATCCTTTATTTAGTTCTTTTGTAAAGGCTTGTTTAGGAAATTAATAAACCCTACCTTATAGGTTATACTATGATTACCTGTGAATATTGTACACATAAATTATTAATGTAAACAAATCGTATGAAAACTAAATCATTAATGATTGTAATTGCGTTTAGACAAGTCACCAGATATTTATATCGATAAAAGAAATCGATTGTTATGAATTCCTGCAATGCAGGATAACAAGTGGGTATATTACCATTTAAGTTTTTAACAAGAAAACCACTAAGTCAACAAAGACAGTAAACACTATATGGCAGCAGCATCTTAAGCTGCTGCTGCTATTTTATAAATATAAAATAAATTAATGTATCGAAATCTTTTTTAGTTTCAAAAATCAGGTTTTGAGCCCAAATCATTCATACACAATAGTTTAAATTTTATCCACAAACCTTGTGTGTAAATTCTTTAATGACTTGTCTGAAATAACTGCCTTTTATAGACTATTTTTGATTCGTGGAACATTGGAAAAATCCACATTGTTTCGTTTAACATCACCTATTTTTAATAAAATGCGATTTACCTATTACGGTCATGCTTGTTTCTTGGTAGAAGCCAACGGAAAAAAGATGCTGTTTGATCCATTCATAACAAAAAATGAATTGGCAAAAGATATTGATATTAATAAAATTGAATGTGATTATATAGCGATTACGCACGGCCATTTCGACCATATTGCAGATGCCGTTGCAATTGCTCAAAGAACAAGTGCAACCGTAATTTGTGCTTATGAAATTTATCAGTGGCTGGAAAAACAAGGATTAAAGAATATCAGACCAATGAATCCTGGGGGAAAGTGGACTTCAGATTTCGGAACGATAAAATGTGTTGCAGCCATTCACTCCTCGAGTTTGCCGGATGGCTCCTATGGTGCAAACCCAATGGGTTTTGTACTGAACACAAATGATGGCGATTTCTATTACAGTGGCGATACGGCATTAACGATGGATATGCAGCTGGTTCCACGCTGGGCAAAATTAAAATTTGCAGTATTGCCAATTGGCGATAATTTCACTATGGATGTGGATGATGCTATTGCTGCTGCAGACTTTGTAAAATGTGATAAAATAGTAGGCGTACACTATGATACTTTTGGTTTTATTGTTATTGATCATGAAGAAGCAAAAGCGAAATTTGCAAAAGCAGGGAAAGAATTAATATTATTAAAAATTGGGGAAGAAATTGAATTATAACCTCTAATCCGGCGGTAAAAAAATAGACATGGGAAAAATAATTAGTATAGCAAATCAAAAAGGTGGTGTTGGAAAAACAACAACAGCTATTAATCTGGCTGCAAGTTTGGCCATTTTAGAACAAAAAACATTATTGATTGATGCAGATCCGCAGGCAAACAGCACAAGCGGTTGTGGTTTTGATCCGAGAAATATAAAAGTGAGTTTATATGAATGTTTGATTGACAGCGTAAAAGCTAAAGACATCATTCTGGAAACAGACACACCAAATTTATTCTTACTGCCTGCACATCTGGATTTAGTAGGTGCAGAAATTGAATTAATAAATCATCCGAACAGAGAAAAAATATTGAAAGATATTTTACACGATTTGAAAAAGAAATACGATTTCATCATCATCGACTGCTCTCCTTCTTTAGGCTTGATTACAGTAAATGCATTAACTGCTTCTGATTCCGTTTTAGTACCGGTGCAGTGCGAATATTTTGCGTTAGAAGGATTAGGAAAACTGTTAAATACAATTAAAATTGTTCAATCCCGTTTAAATAAGGAACTGCAAATTGAGGGTATTTTACTGACAATGTATGACCAGCGTTTGAATTTATCCAACCAGGTAGTTTCTGAAGTAAAACGCAGATTTGAAAGTAGTGTATTCAATACTATCATACACAGAAATACCCGTTTAGGGGAAGCGCAAAGTTTACGTCAGCCGATTATTATGTATGATGCAGAAAGCAAAGGCGCCATCAATTATCTTAACTTAGCGCGCGAAATTTTACAGAATAATGGCATGACGAATATTCCAATGGAGGAGAAATTTATTGAAGTAGAAGGAAAAGAATTATTGAATTAAGAGTCAGGAAACAGGTACAAAAATTAATGAACAATTTAAAGGTTAAAAAGAAATGATAATGAACAAGAAAAAAGATGCGTTAGGAAAAGGAATTCGTGCATTATTATCAGATATTGATGACAACACAGATATTTTAAAAATAAGCGCTACTGATGAGGATTCAATCATCAATACCGTCCCTAAAATTCTGTTAAGCCAGATTGAAGTTAATCCGTTTCAGCCGCGTGCAGATTTTAACCAGCAGGCGTTGGAAGAATTAGCTTCTTCCATAAAAATACATGGTGTCATTCAGCCTATCACCGTTAGAAAAATCAGTGATAAAAAATATCAGTTGATTTCCGGTGAGCGCCGCTTACGTGCTTCCAAAATGGCAGGTATGACTGATATTCCGGCGTATGTGCGTACTGCAAACGATCAGGAAGTAGTGGAAATGGCCTTGATTGAAAATATTCAGCGTGAAGATTTAAATTCAATGGAAGTTGCCTTAACGTACCAGCGATTAATTGATGAATGTGATTTGACACATGAAAATCTGGGTGACCGTTTAGGTAAAGACCGTTCTACCGTTACCAACTATTTGCGTTTATTAAAATTACCGCCGGAAATCCAGAAGGCATTACGCGATAAAATCCTTTCCATGGGACACGCAAGAGCAATCATTTCTGTTCCTGAAGTTGACAAACAATTGTATGTCTTAAAAGAAATAAACAGCAAAGGATTATCTGTGAGAAAAACAGAAGAACTGGTTCGTTTATTATCTTCTGGTTCCGGGAATAAAAAACAAGATAAAAAAGAAGTTGCATTACCTGCATCTTATAAAAACGTGCAGACTAAACTGATGGATATTTTTGAGACAAAAGTAAAAATCAAAAAGACTGCAGTCGACAAAGGTGAAATTGTTATACCATTTTATTCCGTTTCAGATTTAAACAGATTATTGGATATTATTGAAAAAGAATAATCTATACAATGTGCGGTGTGCAATCCATTATTTCTAAAGTGAGTATGATTAAAAAAGCTGTCCGGCATATTTTACTTCTGATGCTTTTTTTTGTTACTTCACACGTTTTCGCACAAGTCAATAACCCACAGCCTGATACTCTTATCACTTCAAAAGCGATTACTGCAGATAGCATTCTTGGTATATATACTTCCCATAATTCATTTATGAAATTATATACCCATGATACTTTATCACAAAACATAAACAAAAGAACGGATACTATTTTTACTGCTAATGGTAAAATAAAGAAACAAAAAAAGATAGATACTACACATTACTCGCCAAAAAAAGCTGCTATCTGGGGTGCTGCATTTCCGGGCTTAGGACAGATTTATATGAAAAAATACTGGAAACTACCTATCGTATATGGTATCTTAGGCACAGTCATTTATTTTGTTGCTTCCAACGGTCAAAGGCTGAAAGAATTTAATGGTTATATCAGAAATGTATATGACAGTGTTCCAAATCCCGCACCATACGACCAGTTGGACTTAAGTCAGATTGAAACATACCGCAATACCTACCGACGAAATGTACAGTTAGCATCTTTCGGGACTGTCATTGCATGGGGTTTGTCTATTGTAGATGCAGTAGTAGATGCACACCTGCATTCGTTTGATATTTCAGATAAATTATCAATGAGGATAAAACCGGAATTAAATTATTCCAACCTTACATATTACACGGGAATTGGAGTAAATTTGAATTTTAAATAAGACGAATGAAGATTGCATTAATAGGTTATGGAAAAATGGGAAAAGCAATTCACGAAATCGCCGAAGAAAGAAACGATTGTTTAGGTAAAAAACAATTTGATATATCTTTAATCGTTGATGTGAATAACAGGCATTCTGTTACAAAAGAAGAATTGCAACAAGTAGATGTTGCCATCGAATTTACTTC
>JAYVPA010000147.1:0-4861 GCA_043757615.1 Sphingobacteriales bacterium
GTTCAGCCGCATTCAGGTGCGCAGGCAAATGCGGCTGTTTTCTTAGCGTGTTTGAAGCCAGGCGATACTATTTTAGGGTTCAATTTATCACATGGCGGACATTTGTCGCATGGTTCCCCTGTAAATTTTTCAGGTAAACATTTCCGTCCGGTATTTTATGGCGTAGATCAGGAAACAGGAACGGTGGATATGGATAAAGTGGAGCAGATTGCTTTAGCTGAAAAACCAAAATTGATTGTGTGCGGTGCTTCCGCTTATGCACGTGACTGGGATTACAAACGTTTCCGTGAAATCGCAGATAAAGTAGGTGCTTTGTTGTTAGCGGATATTGCGCATCCCGCAGGATTGATTGCTAAGAAAAAGCTGAATGACCCGATGCCGCATTGTCACATTGTAACTTCAACAACCCATAAAACATTGCGAGGACCACGTGGCGGCATCATTATGATGGGAAAAGATTTTGAAAATCCATTTGGTGAAAAAACAATGAAAGGTGAATTGAAAATGATGTCCACTATTTTGAATTCAGGAGTTTTCCCGGGAATGCAGGGCGGACCGCTGGAACATGTAATTGCAGCAAAAGCGGTAGCATTTGGTGAAGCGTTGACAGATGAATTTGGGTTGTATGCAGACCAGGTAATGCTGAATGCGAGAACAATGGCTGATGCCTTTACAAAACGCGGATATAATTTAGTTTCCGGCGGTACGGAGAATCATATGATGCTGATAGATTTGCGTAATAAAAATATATCAGGAAAAGATGCGGATGCTGCTTTAGGCAAAGCGGAAATTACCGTAAATAAAAACATGGTTCCGTTTGATGATAAATCGCCTTTAGTGACTTCAGTAATCAGAATCGGAACTTCTGCTATTACAACAAGAGGCCTAAAAGAGCAGGATTGCATTCAGGTAGTAGATTGGATAGATTCAATCATAAACGAACCAGGTAATGCTGCTTTGATAACTGAGACGAAAACAGAAGTAAATAAATTTATGCAGCAATTCAGGTTGTATTAATATCTCTTTAAGCATTAGATTAATAAGACATAGTTGCCTTATTAATCAATTATTTATAGTAGGGTATTGACAATTTGAATTTTAATTGATAAATTTGAAGTAACTATTTTTGATATACCTCTAGAATAGTGTTGAATAAACCCAACTTTTAAACCCTGTTAATTAAATTTTATTTTTATTGAATGAACTGTATTTGATAGTACGTCATTTGTATATAAATACCTGGTTGTTTTTGATTTACTTCTAACCTTTCCTATAGGTTCAAGTAAATCTGAAAGAACTAAAACCCAACATAAAAACCCAAACAATGACTAGTTTCGCACTGGAAAAACTCGTTTTCCCATTCCCCAAAAAGATTGTAGTACTGTTATTAGTATTAGTTGGATGTATGTTCCATTTTTCTGCACATGCTAACAATATAGCTGTAACACAAACTGTGAGCAATACAACTCCGGATCAGGGGGCTAATTTTACTTATACTATAAATATAAAAAATACAGGAGGGATTACCAATTCCATTGTAATACAAGACCTAATTCCATCCCAACTAATATATGTATCCCACAATACAAATGCAGGAACCTATAATCCGGTGAGTGGATATTGGAGTGTTGGAACATTGAATTCCGGACAAAACAAAAATATTACAATAACGGTAAAATCAGGATCGGGAACAAGCGGAACTGCAATTAAAAATTTAGCAAAATATATTTCTTCAATTCCGCAGGATACAGTTAATGCGCTTGACGATACCGCTTCAACAACAGTATTTATTACCACTACAGATTTAAGTATTTTAAAAACACAAAATCAGAATAACCCCAACATGGGGCAACAGGTAAATTATACTTTGTCTCTGTCGAATACCGGCCCCAGTACAGCTACAAATATTGTAATCAAAGACACACTTCCCGTTGGTGAAACTTTAATCAATTCACCCGTTGCTCAGGTGGGGACATGGTCTTATGATACCATGAACAGAGTGCTTACCTGGAATATCCCTTCATTTGCTCTTTTAACGAACAAGACATTACAATATACCGTAACGATTGATCAGGGTACTGCTACACAAATACTAACAAATTCAGTATACATTACTCAATTGGATCAGATGGATAATAATTTATCCAATAATAAGGCATCTGTTAGTTTAACTGTAAAAGGGCAGGATATAAGAGTGGATAAGTTTGTAAACAATTCAGCTCCGGATGAGGGCTCGAATGTAATTTATACTGTAACTGCAAGTAATTTATCCGGTGCTAATGTTTCTTCATTAGTATTAAAAGATATATTACCTACAGGTGTAACTTTTGTTTCAGCAGATACATCTGCTTATTCTTCAGTAACAGGTTTGTGGACTATCGGTAAATTAAATTATCTCGATAGTATAAAACTAAAAATAACGGCAAAAGTAAATAGCGGAACCAGTGGAACGTCTATTACAAATACTGCACAATATATTTCTTCCACACCTACTGACCAGAATGCTTCGAATAATACTGCATCTGCGCTGATAAATGTCACTACAGCAGATCTTAGCATACTGAAGACAGTAAATAATACTACTCCCAATCAATTACAATCCATTTTATATACTTTAAAAATATCGAATGCCGGACCAAGTTTTGCAAGTAATATTGTTATCAGAGATACAATTCCATCTACTGAAACTTTTGGAACAGTAACATCCATTCCATCCGGGACCTGGTCGTATAATGCAGTAAGCAAAGTTGTAACATGGAATATTCCAAACCTTCTGAATGCTTCTAATTATTCGTTGGTTTATTCTGCAACAATTAATACAGGAACATCTACGCAGACAATCAGCAATACTGCTTTAGTAGCAAGTTTTGATCAGGTAGATAATAACCTGTCAAATAATAAATCAAGTGTTTCTGTTACTGTAAAACAACAGGATGTAAAAGTTACAAAAACGGTTAGTGCTGCTACTGCAGATGAGTTTAGTAATATCATTTACACAATTAATGCCGCTAATCTTTCCGGTGGAGATTTCTCTGCGCTTAGTATAACAGATACATTGCCTTCACAGGTAACGTACGTTTCCCACACAGCAGATGCAGGGACTTTTGATCCGTCAACTAAAATATGGAATGTAGGTTCTCTGGCAGATCAGGCAAGCAAAAATTTATATGTAACAGTAAAAATAAATGGCAGCACCAGTGGTACTTCATTTACAAATACTGCGAAATATTTATCTTCAACACCTGCAGACCAAGTTGCCGGAAATAATTCATCGTCGGTAAGTGTTACTGTAAATAAAGCAGATTTGAATCTGGTAAAATCTGTAAGCAATGATGCACCAAATCCCGGAGATTTAATTTCCTATACATTAAAACTTATGAATGCCGGACCAAGTGCGGTAACGAATGCAGAGATCATTGATACGATTCCTGCAGGAGTAACATTTGGAACGGTAAGTTCCATACCAACGGGTTCGTGGTCGTATGATGCTTTAACAAAAATACTTAAATGGAGCGTTCCATCGCTGGCACTTACAAATATTTCATTGATATTTACAGCTATGGTTAACCCAAACACAAATGGTCAGACCATCCGGAATACAGGATACATTTCGAAGTTTGATCAGGTAGAATCAAATCCTGCAAATAACAAATCGACAATAAACATTAACGTTAAACCGGTTGATTTAAAAATAGTAAAAACAGTCGCCAGTTCTACCACTGAAGAAGGATCCGATAATGTATTTACAATTAGTGTCACTAACCTTTCTGGTGGAAATATTACAAATATTAATATTCTGGATACCCTGCCTTACAAAATAACATATGTTTCATATCTGGCAGATACAGGTTCTTATAATCCGATAACAGGTATTTGGAACTTCGGTTTACTGAGAGACCAAGAAACCAGAAAATTATATATAACCGCCACGACAAATTCAGGAACAGGAGGAACGAATTTTACCAATACAGCAAAATATGTTTCTTCAACGCCTGCAGATCTTATTACTGCAAATAATACTTCATCAGTAACTGTTAGTGTAAGCAAACAGGATATGAAGGTTACCAAGTCGGTGGATAAATCTACTGCGGATGAATTGTCAACGGTTGTATTTACTATAACAGCCACTACACAATCCGGAGCCACTACTTCAAATTTTCAGGTACTGGATACAATACCCACAGGATTAACCTACTTATCTTATACTGCTGAAACCGGAACCTATGATCCGGCCACAGGTATATGGAATGTAGGAGTATTAGCGACTGGGGTGAGTAAAAAATTATTCATAACTGCGAGGGTAAATGCAGGAACAAGCGGAAGAACCATTACGAATACTGCAGAATATTTATCTTCTACTCCTGTGGATGTGGTACCGGGTAATAACAATTCATCTGCATCGGTAGTAGTAAACACTATAGATTTAAATCTTGTAAAAACTTCGAATGCAGTCGGTAACTCTTCAGAAGAAGGTAAGACAGTAAATTTTTCTTTAAAACTCACTAACAATGGTCCGGGAAATGCGGCAAACATAGAAGTGATTGATACTATTCAATCCGGATTTATATTCGGAAATATAGTTACGCTGCCATCAGGAAGTAGCTGGAGTTATGATGCTGTAAAGAAAATACTGAAATGGAATATTCCGTCTTTGACAAAAACGAATACTACTACATTGGTCTATTCCATTGTAGTAGATACTGCCACTTCTGGAACATCTATCAGAAACACTGCATACATTACAAAATATGACGCTAAAGATGTATCACTGGCAGACAATACTTCGACAAAAATATTAACGATTAAAACAGTTGATATTAATATTGTAAAAACGGTTAGTAATACAACACCCAATCAGGGA
>JAYVPA010000148.1:0-18368 GCA_043757615.1 Sphingobacteriales bacterium
CTGGATATTGATGAAAGTATTTATTTTGAAATCATAAGAAATAAAACAGCTTCATTAATTGCTGCGGCTTGTGAAGTTGGTGCTGCATCTACCACTAATGATACTGAGTTAATTGAGAAGTTGAGGTTGATAGGAGAGAACATCGGAATAGCATTTCAGATAAAAGATGATTTGTTTGATTTTGGTGAAGCAGATATTGGTAAACCACGCGGTATTGATATTAAAGAACGTAAGATGACACTGCCATTGATTTATACATTAAATAATTCAACAGCTTCAGAAAAAAAATGGATGATCAATATTGTAAAAAATCATAATGAAGATAAATTAAAAGTAAATGAATTGATTAAATTTATTAAAACAAAAGGCGGTATAAAATATACGGAAGAGATGATGTATGAATATAAACATCGGGCATTTGACATTATTAAAACTATTGAAAATTCTGATGCAAAAACAGGATTGGTAGATTTAGTAAATTATATTACAGAACGTAATTATTGATCTCGGCGGGCTCGATTTGATAAATTCGATTTCAAAAAACAATTCACGATAAACTCAAATTAGATAATCCAATATGAGTATTGCTCAACAAACACCAAACAGCAGAGAGAAAGTCGCAGTGCAGTCTTTTACTTTAATTGTTGGTGTTTTTTTATTGGCAGTAAAATTCTTCGCTTTCTATAAAACAAATTCCAATGCAGTCCTCACAGATGCATTAGAAAGTATCATTAATATTGTTGCAGGCAGTTTTGGTTTATATAGTTTGTATCTGGCTTCAAAGCCACACGACGAAGATCATCCGTATGGACATGGTAAAATAGAATTTATTTCTGCAAGTATTGAAGGTAGTTTAATTTTTTCTGCCGGTATTGCAATGATTATTAAGTCGGGTTATAATATGTTTCATCCTATAACCATCGGACATTTGGACATTGGCTTAGTATTGATTGTCAGTTCCGGAATTGTAAATTATATCATTGGAAACATTGCTGTTAAAAGCGGTAAAAAAAATAGTTCCTTAACGCTGATTGCCAGTGGGGAACATTTAAAAGCTGATGCGTACACATCTGTTGGGTTACTTATTGGCTTAGGAATTATTTTACTGACACATTTATACTGGCTGGATAATATTGTTGCTATTCTGATTGGATTTCTGATTATTTACAGCGGCTATAAAATTTTAAAAAAATCAGTTGCAGGCATTATGGATGAAGCTGATTTTGCTTTGTTGGAAAAGGTCGTTGCACACTTAAACGAAAGCAGAAGAGAGAACTGGATAGATATACATAATCTTAGAATTATAAAATTTGGTGATAAAATCCATATAGATTGCCATACTACGATTCCATGGTATTTTAATGCTAATGAAGTGCATGAAGAACTGAAACTCGTTGAAGAAAATATTAAAGATATTATTCCCAATAATCTGGAAACCTTCATACATGCAGACCCTTGTCTGCCAAAGTCATGTAAAAGTTGTTTAAAATCAAATTGTCATGTAAGAATTTCCCCATTTGCGCAAAAAATTGAATGGACATTGGAAAATGTGATGAAAAATGAGAAACATTATTTGTGAAAACTTGACAATTACGACAAAATGTATTAAATTTGTGACAAATGACATGATTGTGAAACGTAAAACAATAAAATACAGCACAAAAGAAAAAGAAGAAAAACTTACCATGGTAATGGAAAAAGAAATGCCATCCTTTTCAGAAGCTTCTTTTTCATCGATTACTTCTGTTGATGCACATAATTTAATTAACAGAACTCGTACAGGTATTTCTATGCATCAATTAGAAAAAATAATCAACAGATACGATTTGACATTGAAAGAAATCGCAGCTATTCTAAATGTATCAGAGCGCACCTTACAGCGCTATGAAAATGCTGATATATTAAGCAAAGATGCTTCAGACCGTGCATTGCATTTACAGCGTTTATATGAAAAAGGGGCAGAAGTATTTGGCAGTCTGGATAAGTTTAAAGGATGGATGAAATCCAATATTTTATATTTTAAAAATGAAAAGCCCATTACATTTTTAGATACTATTTTCGGCTTTGAATTATTAGAGCAAGAATTAGGAAGAATAGAACATGGTATTTTTGCATAAATCCTAAATCAAAAAGGGACTTTATGTTGGTATACAGGATTACACACAAAAAATTTGCTGATGATTTAACGGGAGTCGGCGCACGTTTCTTTGGCGGTCGCTGGAATTCTGCGGGGTTGTCTTTGTTGTACACTGCATCCACAAGAGCATTGGCTGTATTAGAAATATTAGTGCATACAACACATAATTTTATTCCCGATGATTTTGAAATTGTTACGATAGAGATTCCGGATACTATTTGTAAAGAAGAAATTACACAACAAAATATTTTTTCAGAAATAAAAGAGTTCGGTATCACAGCAAAGTTTAATGCTATTGGAGATAAATGGATAAAATCAAATGCTTCACTTTTATTAATTGTTCCGTCAGTTGTTGTCCCGGAAGAAAAAAATATTCTGGTGAATCCATTACACCCGGATTTTAAAAAAGTAAAAATCGCTGAGAAGAAGAAGTTTAATTTTGATCAAAGATTATTGGGGAAATAAGCTATTTCTTTCTCAATTCAAAATTCTGTCCTAAATAAACTTTGCGTACTTGTTCATCAGAGGCAAGTTCTTCAGCAGTGCCTTGTTTTAATATTTTCCCTTCAAACAACAAGTAAGCTCTGTCTGTAATGCTTAGTGTTTCCTGTACGTTGTGGTCGGTGATGAGAATACCGATATTTTTTAATTTCAGTTTTTCTACGATAAGTTGTATATCTTCAACAGCAATAGGATCTATGCCGGCAAATGGTTCATCCAGCAAAATAAATTTTGGATCAGATGCTAATGCACGCGCTATTTCTGTACGTCGTCTTTCTCCACCCGACAATAATTTGCCTTGTGTTTTACGCACATGGTTTAATCCAAACTCATCCAGTAATACTTCCAGTTTTTCTTTCTGTTCAGATTTTTTCAAATCTGTGAATTCCAAAATGGCTTTGATATTGTCTTCAACACTTAATGTTCTGAACACAGAATTTTCTTGAGGCAAATAACCAATTCCTAGTTTTGCTCTTTTATACATCGCAACAGAAGAAATATCTTTATTATCCAGAAAAACTTTTCCTTCATTTGGTGTAACTAATCCAACGGTAATATAAAATGTAGTTGTTTTTCCTGCACCATTTGGACCTAGCAATCCAACTATTTCACCCTGATTTACTTCAATAGAAACATTGTCTACGACTTTTCGTTTGCTGTATGTTTTAACTAAATGTTCTGCGCGTAAAATCATTTTTATATCTTAATTTTTGACCACATTGAAAAAGAGCTATTTATGATATTTCAAGATATTAGAATATTGTTTTAATCATAGAAAAACATAGTTTGGTAGCAAAGCTACCACTATGTTTTCTGGACATACTGTATTTTGTATCTTATCATCCTGATATCATTCTATGTGTCTATGTGGTTTATATTTATTATCTCAAATCTTTTAGTTTGAATTCAATTTTTGTTTGTCCGTTCCAGATATTCGGATAAAGCTGATAGCAAATATCAAAAGTCTCTTTTTGTTGCATAATCTTCATATAGTTTCCCATACTAAAACCAACACCATTTCTGGGGTCTTGTCCGTCTTTTAAAATGTTTAGTTTAAGATGGTTGCCATTCAATATTTTGCTGTAACCTGTATCATAAACTTCTTTGGTTACAAAATTCGGACGCATATTTCCGGGACCAAAAGGACCCATCTGTTCCAGAATATTAAAAAACTTATCGTTGATATCAGACAATTCAATTTCTGCTTCAATTTCAATGTGAGGAACTAATTGCTCTTCTAAAATCCGTTCACTTACTATCTTGTCAAACGCATTCGAAAAATCTTCTATCTTATCTACTTCAATCGTTAAACCAGCTGCATATTTATGACCGCCAAACTGTACTAAATGCTCACTGCAGGCATCAATGGCACTGTGCAAATCAAATCCGGGAACAGAACGTCCCGAGCCCACAGCTTTTCCATTAGAAGAAGCTAAAACTATGGTTGGACGATAGTATTTTTCAATTAAACGGGAAGCAACAATTCCTACAACACCTTTATGCCAATGTTCCTGATAAAGTACAGTTGTTTTTTTATTGATTAAAACATCATTAGTATCAATCATCGCAAATGCTTCTTCTGTAATATCCTTGTCTAATGTTTTTCTGTCAGTATTATTTTGTTGTACTTTCTTTGTCTTTTCAATGGCAGTATCGTAATCTTCTTCAATCAATAAAGTTACTGCTTCAGAACCGTGAGCAATCCGGCCTGCAGCATTAATACGCGGGCCAATAATAAAAACCAAATCCGTGATGTCTAGAATTCTGGTCAATTTCAATTCACTCATCAGTGCTTTGAAACCTGCCCGCGGATTTGTATTCACTCTGTCAACTCCAAACTTTGCCAGAATTCTGTTTTCACCGGTTATCGGCACTAAATCAGAAGCTATACTTACAGCCACTAAATCTAACTGGTCGTATATTTTTTCGCTAAGGACATTGTTTTTCTGAGCATATGCTTGGATCAGTTTGAAACCGATTCCACATCCGCTTAATTCATCATACGGATATGTGCAATCGTTTCTTTTCGGGTCTAAGATCGCAACGGCTGCAGGCAGCACATCGCCGGGTAAATGGTGGTCGCAAATAATAAAATCTATATTTTTTGAATTAGCATAATCAACTTTGTCATTTGCTTTAATACCACAATCCAATGCAATAATTAAACTTATACCATTGTCTTCAGCAAAATCAATTCCTTGAAAAGAAATACCATAACCTTCAGTATATCTGTCAGGTATATAATATGTTACAGAGTCGTAAATCTCTTTGAAGAAAGAATAAACTAAAGAGACAGCAGTAGTTCCATCAACATCGTAATCACCGTAAATCATAATATGCTCATTTTTTGCAATGGCAGTTTCTATTCTTGCAATGGCAATATCCATATCCTTCATCAAAAAAGGATCATGAAGTTTTTCCAGGCTTGGACGGAAGAAATCTTTAGCTTCCTCAAAAGTTTTTATATCGCGCAAAACCAGTAGTTTACACAACACAGGATGAATATTTAATTGTTTCTGCAAGGCATCTACAATTTCATCATCCGCTTCTAAATATGTCCAACGTTTTTGAGGCAGTATCATCTTATCAGAATCCCAAATTTATTGAATTGTTATCGTAATAAAGAATTTTTTGATAAAATAGGCCCATCCAAACATCGCATCCTATTTATCTGTAATTCTAAGTTTCACTCATTAAGATACATAAGTACATCCAATTCCATAAATGAGGATAGATATTTTTTAATCAGGTGTTATTTTTTTCTAATTTTTACCTATTAATTTATTTTTTTCTACCTTTTATTTTAAATTTGTATATGTCAAAGCATTTCAAAAAACTAATCTATACATCTATCGGAGTTGCTTCCGTAACGAACGAGAAGTTTAAAGAACTTTTGGAAGACTTAATTCAAAACAGCGATTTCACTGAAGATGAAGGAAAACGAATAGTCGATGCTTTTTTGGTAGATCTGCGCCAGCATGTAGATACTATGAATGGCAGCATTCAGGTAAAAATAGATGAACTACTCCAGAAATTTGGTTTAGCAAATATGAATGCACTTAAACATGACATTGAAAGTTATGTGAATGATGTGAAAGATAATCCTATAATCTTATTAAAATTGCCTTCTAAGAAATAGAAAAACCGCCACCGGTTAAGAACGGTTATTGTTTTTTATGTTCCCATTTAAATGTTAAGAAAATGCAAACTTGGTTGTGTTTACATTAATCAAATAATGACATCAGGATATATTGATGCAACCATTACGAAAATAAATCAAACTAAAAATATTAGAAGATATCAAAATTTTCTGTGTTTTTGCCGTCTTCATCTTTCATAAAATTTCCTTTTGAAGGCAATGTCTTATAGCTTGAAAACTCCTGCATTTCTTCATACAAACCACCTGCATCGTAAAAACGACCAAAATGCTTGTTAAAGCGCAATTCTACGCTGCCTGTCGGGCCATTTCTATGTTTTGCAATGATGATTTCAGAAACACCTTTTAAAGATGCACCATCAGCACCTTCATTGAGATTATAATATTCCGGACGATACAAGAACATAACCATATCAGCATCCTGCTCAATGGAGCCTGATTCACGTAAATCTGAAAGTTGTGGTTTTTTTTCACCACCACGTGTTTCCACACTTCTGTTTAATTGCGATAAAGCAATCACCGGAATATTTAGTTCTTTCGCCAAACCTTTTAGCGAACGTGAAATATTAGAAATTTCCTGCTCGCGATTCATGCCCTTATCACCGCCGCCGCTCATCAATTGCAAATAATCGATAATGACCATTTTGATGCCGTGTGCATTCTGCAAACGACGACATTGAGCTCGTAACTCATAAACGTTTATAGCGGGCTGGTCATTGATAAAAATAGGAGCTGAGGACAATTTTTCTACCTTATCACGTAAAATAGAATATTCATTATCAGTCATTTTTCCATTAGATACCTTTTGCGCGTCAATCTCACACTCTAGTGAAATCAAACGTTTTGCTAATTGCACAGCTCCCATTTCTAAAGAGAAAATAGCTACCGGCATATTAAAATCTACTGCTGCGTTCCGCGCTAAGTTTAGGACGAATGCAGTTTTACCCATGGAAGGACGAGCAGCAATAATTACTAAGTCAGTAGCTTTCCAGCCTGATGTCATTTTATCTAATTCCAGATAACCGGAAGGAACTGAATCTTCCAACAAACCATCATCACGATTAATCAAACCATCAATCTGCAAAATAGACTTAGAAACTAATTGTCCGATGCCCTGTACCGAGTTACGTAAGTTTTTATCTGTGATTTCATAGATGCGTTTTTCTGCTGTATCCAGTAAATCAAAAACGTCTGTGGTGTCTTCATAAGAATCACGGATGATATCATTGGAAATACGAATCAATTCGCGCTGAATAAATTTTTGAATGATGATACGTGCATGATATTCTACGTTTGCAGAAGAGGCTATTTTATTGGTCAATTCACTTAAATAATAAGCACCGCCCACTTCTTCGAGCTTTGCATTTTTTCTTAGTTCTTCAGTAACCGTCAGTAAATCTATCGGTTGAGATTTTCCGAATAAACTTTGAATGCAACGAAAAATTGTAGCATGTGCATCTACATAAAAACTTTCCGGTTTTAAAATATCTGAAACGTAAGAAATAGCATCTTTCTCGATTAAAATAGCGCCGAGTACAGCTTCTTCGAGTTCACGTGCCTGCGGCGGAATTTTACCATACAGCATATTAGAAATATCTTCCGTCTTATTACGCGTAAATCGTGTTGTTCTTTTATTTGTTGTCTGATCTTCCATTCGGACGATGAAAATACTATTATAATTTCGATCTAATTTTAGTAATAGTCAACTAAAGTGTGAATAAACTATGTGTAAAGAGTGTTAATAAGTTCAATTTTTGTGAAACCATATGTTTAACATCTGAATTCTAAGCATTTGAGTAAAATTTTAACAAAAACCTATTAGAAAAAAAATAATTTCATTGGTGGACAAACTATTTTATTGCTGTTTATTGACAACAAAATACAGTTTGTAAACATTACATTTTATTTCATATTTATACATAAAAGATAGCCAATACAATATGCAAAAATATCTTTCACGTCAAAGACAGAACCAATAGCGATTCGCATTATTTTATTGTGTTCCAGATGTAATAGTCGTACTATATGAAACAATTGTAATATTTCAATACTACAGGCAAATATTAATATGCTTAATGCAATTGTTTTATAAGGAAAATTCAAAAATGTTCTGAAGAAAGAATATAAAAGTATAACTACTAATACATCACCGATGAACGGACGAATAAACTGGTCATGAATATATATTGCGATGAATAATTCTACTAAAAAGAGCAGATTAAAAAACAGTAAGTATTTTAAATGAAAAGTAAAATAGTTGTTCGAGTGCATTGATTGCAAAGAACGCAATCAATGTTGTAAGCGAAAATTGTTTAACTATGTTTAACTGCAAAGTGTTATGTTATCCAAATGCATTCACACCTGTCATATCCATTCCTGTAATCAGCAAATGAACTTCGTGTGTGCCTTCATAGGTGATAACACTTTCTAAATTCATCGCATGTCGCATAAATGGAAAATCCTGCGTGATGCCCATTGCACCACATATTTGTCTGCAATCTCTTGCAATATGTAAAGCGGTTTCTACGTTATTTCGTTTACCCATTGAAATCTGTGCCGGCGTAATTTTTCCTTCGATATTTAATTTACCCAATTGTAAGGATAATAATTGTCCTTTAGTCAACTCCGTCAGCATTTCTGCTAATTTCTTTTGCGTTAATTGAAAGGCAGCTAATGGTTTTCCGAATTGTGTTCTTTCTTTACTGTATTCTACAGCATGATGCAAACAATCCATAGCAGCACCTAATGAGCCGCAGGCGATACCGTATCTTGCAGAAGATAAACAGGACAAAGGTGCTTTCAATCCTTTTGCGGATGGCAAAATATTTTCTTCCGGAATTTCTACTTCATCAAAAATTAATTCACCGGTGATGGAAGCGCGTAAACTCCATTTTCCTTTTATTTCAGGCGTTGAAAAACCTTTCATAGCACGTTCTACAATACAGCCGACAATGTGTCCTTCTTCATTTTTTGCCCAGACAACCGCCAGGTCAGCCATGGGAGAATTGGTAATCCACATTTTTGCTCCATTCAGTATGTATTTACCATTTTTTTTAATCAATCTGGTTTCCATGTTGCTCGGGTCGCTGCCGTGGTTTGGTTCAGTCAAACCAAAACATCCCAGCATTTCACCCGTCGCTAATTTTGGCAGGAATTTCATTCTCTGTTCTTCACTTCCGAATTTCCAGATAGGATACATCACTAATGAGCTTTGGACGCTGGCACAACTGCGGATTCCCGAATCGCCACGTTCTAATTCCTGCATGATTAAACCATAAGAAATTGCATCCAGGCCACCCCCGCCATACTGTGTAGGAATATGCGGACCAAATGCACCGATTTCGCCTAATTCTTTTATCAGATGTTTTGGAAATTCATTATTTTCAGCGCAATCTTCAATAATTGGTATTACTGAAGTATTTACCCAGCTACGTACACTTTCCCGGATTAATTTCTGCTCATCCGTAAGTTGTTCATCTAAATTTAAATAATCAAAACCGCGGTAAGTAGAAGCATATCTATTTGACATAAAATCTTATTTTTGTAATTATCTATTAAATTTAAACCACATAGTTACATAGATTTCTTGGTTTGAAAAAAGTTTTTCATAGGAATTATAATTCTAAACATAGCAATCTATGTAAAGTTTTACTTCTTAGGTTATTCTTATAATACTCCTTAAAGGTTATGTCTCTATGTGGTTAAAAATATTTACTTTTATACTTATGCAAGTTATGCAAAAAAAGATTTGGATTGGTTTAGAAAACATGGAATTTTATGCATATCACGGTGTGTATGAAGAAGAACGGCTGATAGGTGGTAAGTACATGGTAGATGTTTCTGTGTATACAGATGCAGGAAAAGCGGAATTAGAGGATGATCTGGATGGTACGGTGAATTATGAGAAAATATATGCTGCTACACAACGAAATATGCAGCAACCTGTGAAATTGATAGAACATTTAGCGAGGAAAATAATAGATGATATTCGTTTGTTTGTTGACAAAGAAGATATTATCCGTATAAAAATCAGAAAGTTACATCCACCATTAGGAGCACAAGTGGTGGCAAGTGTAGTGGAAATTGAAGATTAATAGATGAACATAGTTTGAGTAATTAAATAAGGCTATTGTTTTTTTAGTCATTTTTTCTATATTTGCAGTCCATTGAAAATTGGTCGGTTGGCCGAGAGGCTAGGCAAAGCTCTGCAAAAGCTTCTACGGCAGTTCGAATCTGCCACCGACCTCAAAGGTTGAACTTAGGTTCAACCTTTTTTTTTGTATTTTTATTGAAATGAAAAAGCAATACAGGACTATTCTATTGATTCTATTATGCTGGGTGGTAATTCATTCAGTCGCAATATCAATAGATGGATTGACAGATAATGTAAAAAAATCTGACTGCATTTTAATTTTAGGAAATAAAGTAAATAAGGATGGTGCTTTGTCAGCGAGACTTCAAAGCAGATTAGACAAAGGTTTAGAATTATATAAAAAAGAATTAGCTCCTAAATAATTGTAAGTGGCGGTTTAGGTAAAGAGGGCTTTTATGAAGGAACAGAAATGAAGAATTATCTCGTAAAAAATAATATTGATTCAGCAGATATTATAATTGATAATTATGGTAATACTACTGCTGAGTCAGCAATAAATTATAAAAAGATAGCAACAGCAAATAGTTATAATTCAGTAATAGTTGTTTCGCAATTTTATCATATCAGCAGAACCAGAATGTTACTGAGAAAACAAGATGTAAAGAACATTTATACAACACATTCAAATTACTTTGAACTACGTGATTTATATTCTTTATTCAGAGAATTCTTTGCGTACTATAAATATTTATTATTTAGTAGATAGATTAATGCTGAATCACAATTTTCTGTACTCCTTCTTTTTCTCCGTCAGAAATTTTTAGAAGATACATTCCGTTCGTTATCGAATTTGTATTTAATAAGATATCATTTTGCAATTCATATTTTTTTGAAAGTATTTCTTGTCCGACTAAATTATATAATTGTAAATGAATGTTTTTTATTCCTTTTACATTGATATACATTTGTTCATTTGCAGGATTTGGATAAACATCAAAATTTAATTTGTCAGGTATATTACTTTTGATAAGTGTCGGAATAAAAGGCGGCGGATCCTGGCTGAAAATAATTAAACCACCATCCACATTTCCTGTCAGCAATTCAAATTTTCCGTCGTTCGTAATGTCAGCAATTGCTGATGTCGTACGGCTTCCTAAATAATCTGTAACCATAGGAGACGTGTAAGTGAAAATATCGTTGATATGGTCTTCAATATTATTATAAAATTGCAAGCCGCTTGTATTTGTTCCTAAAATCAAATCGTATTTACCATCGTTGTTTACATCAGCAATTGTTGGCTGTGTATAACCGATAGCAATATTATTTGTTTTGATTTTTACTTTTCCTAAAGAGTCTGTTACATAATAAAATTTAGCACTACTTGTTGCATTTCCTTTGTAGTAATTCAGATTTCCATTTCGTTCGCCAATTACCAAATCCGATTTCCCGTCTTTGTCTAAATCAATTATATAAGGCGCCGCATTAGAACCAATGGAAATATTATTGCCTGAAGAACCTTTCAGGATGCCTTTATAAATCAGGTTTGGACGAGTGCTGGCTAAGGCTGTATTTTCCCAATAAACAATACGGCCGTCAGATATTCCAACAATTAAATCTGTGTCATTATCATTATCTAAATCTCCGGCTGCAGGTACAATATCTTTTACACCTAATGCACTTATATTTAATAAGTCATCGTTTTGTAAATCATACTTGGGACTTATTGTAGTTCCTGTATTTTTGTAAAATAGTAATTTATAAACTGCAGGATTTATATTGTCTTTGAATCCACCGCTCCCTAATAAAATATCTTTTAGTCCGTCACCATCTGCATCAAAAAAACAAGGGTTTGAATTTTCACCGGCATCAATCATATTATCAATCAGAAAATTTTTCTGTTTAAAAAGTAAACGAATACCTGTTGTTTGTGTGTTTCTGTAATACCACATATTATTGATGTTGGCGGCGCCTGCATCAAATGTAGAAACCAATAAATCTATAGCACCGTCGTTATCTGCATCCAGGAATTTTGGTGAACCAAATGAACTTGTATTGTAAGGAGTACTGTAATTTGGAAAGGCTACATCCTGGTTTAAGACACTTGCATAGCTGCTGCTGCCATTGTTGTAGAGCATCGTTAAATTATCTAAGGAAACGCTGCCGATTAATAAATCTACAGTGTTATTATTATCTACGTCTTCTGCTTCGATGGTAGAACCTGTATGCATAATAATGTCATTGCCGCTTAGTCTGTTGAATTTAAAACTGCAGGTATCTTTCAAAGCGTATGCTGCAGAGAATGAATCGCGTACATTTCCCCAACAGTTGTCTGCCTTTGTAAAAAATAAGCTGTCACAGGCAAGACTTAATTCTTTTTGTTGATTCTCATAGTAAATTAACCTGTTACCAAAAACATTAAAGGAGATAATATCTATATCACCATCATGATTTACATCGGCAAGTGCAGGTTTTATTACATCAGAGCAATAAACATTAATAGTTCCGCCGCTGCCTTGATAAAAAAAACCGTCCTGCTGCAATTTAAAATTTAAGGTATCTCCGATATAATAACCTTTATACACCATCAGATTTGCAACACCATTATAAGTGAAAATATCTTCAATGCCGTCACAATTATAATCTTTCATAATCATCCATCCGCTTATCGGCGGGAAATGTGATGCATAACTATTTTCAAATTTATAATCGGTTGAATTATTGGCAAGCGTTAGAAAAACACAATATTTATTATTGGACTTATCGTAAATAACCAGGTCTTTTTTACCATCGTGATTGACATCTGCTTTCCCGAATTGCACGCTGTTTATGCCGCCGGTCCACGGATAACGCAATGCAGTACCAAAACTGGAAACAGGCAAATAATCAAAACGATTAAATGTTTGTGAAAATAAAAATGGATGTAACGTCAGTAAAAAACACATCAATAAAATGTGTCTGTATTTAGTTGATTTCTGATATCTGCTTGTAAAGTGATTCATTAATTATTTAAGACAATTAAAGATAATGAATTTTGTTTGAAAAGAAATAAAGCATTAAAACGGATAACCGATAGCAAAATTAAATCCGAGAAAATCTTTAACGCTGAATTTGTAATTTCCAAGTTCATTATTTCTTGGTTGCTTTAAAAGCGTATACTTGTTATTGTTTACTTTATTAAAAGTCCATCTGTCGCCTTTTGGAAAAGCAGGATCATAAAGTGCATACCCAACATCAAAACGTACGACAAAGAAATTTAAATCCATTCTTAAACCGACTCCAACATCCCATGCAAGTTCCTTCATAAAACGCTTGCCATTAAAGTTTGCGAGCGGTTTATCCGGGTCTTCCTTTATGAGCCAGATATTTCCAAGGTCAGAAAATATAGCGCCTTTAAATATCTTGTAAACATTAAATCGGTATTCTGTATTGAACTCAAATTTTAAATCGCCAGTCTGGTCTAAGTTACCTCTGTTAATGGCATAAGTATTATAACCACCCGGTCCTAACTTACGGAAACCCCAGCCACGTAAGGAGTTCGGGCCGCCTGCAAAAAATTGTTTTATGTAGGGAAGTACAGCAACTTCTCTTAAATAAAAAGTGTCTCTCCCCTGGAATTTTGTTACAGAAGAAGTGTATCTGGAATTACCATAAGGAACTCCGACACCAATAAACATTCGGAAACTGAGTGCCTGCCCTCGTTTAAAATTAAAGAAATACCGTGGCTCTAATTCAAAACGAGCAAACTGCGCAAAATTGACTTTACCCAGTTTATACGGTAAATCTTTTCCTTTTTGTGCAATGAAAGAAAATGCATATAAAATATTTCCTGCAAAGAATGCATCACTGCGGAAGTAAAAGAAGTTTTTATATTTTCCTACATTCAGATTCTGATTGGTATAAGAAAATGTATAATCCTGTCCGAGAATAAATTGCTGATTAAAACTTTGTTTTAAACGAGCATTCTGATCAAGTTGTGTTTGAAATGAATCACTTATTTTGGATGGAATTACATATGTAAAACTCAAAGGCGAAAAGATATGTCTGAATTTATTATTGTACCACTCATAGCCATAGCTGGTTCCGACTGTTTGTATATTATATAAACCGATTCTTTTTTGAAAGTTATAATTTAAACTGATAAATGTTCTGGGTAAATATTTTTGATAAGTAACACATTTATTTTTTTTGAAAGCGGGAAATATACGTGCTAAATTTATTTTTGCTTCCACATTAAAATTCACAGCATTTACAGCATTATTTTCCAGTCGTTTTTCTTTTAATAACTGGAATTCCACACCGCTGCTTACATTTAACTGAAATTTAGCAGCGGAACGGAATAAATTATTATTTCTGTAAGAACCTACTAAGTTAAATCCGAGTGTGCTTTGTGCATTTGTATTTAATTCCACATCAGTGCTAAATGCATGTCGTTTTGCAGGCTCACATTTTATTCTGGTATATAAACCGCTTTCTTCCGGTGAAATCGAAATCGGTACATGTTCTACATTTACAAACCTGAATACACCAAGATTATTAAGTGCATTTCTTGTTTTTAATAACTGGTCTTTATTAAAATAATCACCCGGTTTTATATAAATAGATTTGGTCAGTGCTCTTGGTAATACAGATGTTCTTAAAACACGGTAGTTGACATCACAGATGGTATCGTAGATGAAATCTTTCTTGGTTAGTTTTAAGTTTTCCTGTTTTTTATCGAAATACAGAATGTCGTAATTAATCTCCACGTATGAATATTTCTTGTGAAGTAGAGAATCATCTTCATTTTTTACTAAAAGATTTACATCAATCTGTTGATTGCCGACAGTGCTGTCGATATTCAGGAAAATATAATCAGCGCTGAATGTAAAGAAGCCTTCATTTTGCACCATATCTGCTAAACGCTGACGTTCTTTTTTTACAATGTCAATATCAAACGGATCTCCTTTAATAAGGGCTCTGTCTTTCTTGTTTTTATTTACAATAGCTAAAATAATACTGTCTTCAGCAGTTATCGTGATATTTCTGTATCTGAATTGAGGTCCGCTGGTAACATGATAAGTAACAACAGTCTTTTTCTTTTTAGTTTTATAATCTGCCGTCACATCACTATAAAAGAAACCATGATAGAATAAATAATTCTTCATGCGTCTGATGGATGTTTCCATGGTACTGGAATCAAACAGGACAGGAGGTTCTCCGCCGGAAGTCTGATTCAGGAAATTTTCGAATTTCTTTTTCTTTAATAATTTTGTTAATTCTACAGAATCCCCTTTAGAATAAGTTCCTTTCTGGATTTTTGTTTCAAGTTCTTTTTTCTTAACCAGCCGTTTTTCATTTTTCAGAATCGACATAGTGTAGATACCTAATTTTAAACGGAATAAACTGAGGAATTTTTTATTAGGCTGCTGATTATAAACTACTTGTTTAGCTAATTCTGATTTGAGATTGGTTTTGTCGCTCACTACTTTTCCCGTATATTTTATGGCAATTCCATTCCCAATCAATAAGCTTTGGTCATCTTTAATTAAATGTTTTGTGGCATTGCAAGAATAGAATAGCAATATGCAAACAACATACCCTAATTTTTTACATCTTTGAAACGAATTTTGCATATGCTTAGCCAACCTGAAATAAAATATATCAATTCGCTCAAAATTAAGAAATACCGTTCTAAATATTCTGAATTTATCGCTGAAGGGGATAAAATTATAAAAGAATTAATAGATAAAGGTATCGAAGTTGTAAACATTTACACTATTAATAACGAAACATTTAAGGGTCAACATTGCAAAATTGTTTCGGAGGATGCATTAAATAAAATAACTGCACTTCAGCATCATTATAACAGCCTAGCCGTTTTTAAGATACCGGACAATAAATTGGAGGTGAAAAGTGATGAATGGTTAGTGCTTTTGGATGATATTCAAGACCCCGGAAACATGGGCACTATTATCCGGACATGCGACTGGTTTGGGATTAAAAAGATTATTTGTTCAGAGGGCTGTGTAGATGCATACAATCCCAAAGTGGTGCAGGCAAGTATGGCTTCCATCGGCAGCATACAAATTATGGAAGCAGATTTAGAGAAGATTATAACTGAAAATAAGTTGTCGGTTTACGGTGCTGTTTTAAACGGTAAAAATTACCACGAACAAGATTTTTCAAATAAAGGATTTATCTTAATTGGTAATGAAGGACATGGAATTAATAAAAACTTACAGAAAAAAATTATATATCCAATTACCATTCCTAAAAAGGGAAGTGCAGAATCTTTAAATGCAGCGATTGCTACTGCGCTGATATTGGATAAATTAGTTTGAAAGCGAATGATAACGTCATTGCGAGGAACGAAGCAATCTGTTGAATAAGCGTTAGAAAGAATTATTGTATTCTTTCAACCAATTATATGCAACAGACTTAACAACAGACTCAATATTTTCTTTGTTAGCATTTGGCCAATAGTCTTGATGTGCATTTCCGTAGTCCAAATCACTCCAAGCCCAATAGAGTAAATAAAAATCATAGAGTAGTTTTTCGTAATCTTTCTCTTGACAGAAAAGATATACTGTTCTTAAATTTTCTTTCACTTTTATACCCTGTGAAATTTGAATTATAAAATAACTGCTATAGCTTAAAATACCTTCCTCTCCGGTTTTTATTTCAAGATTTAATTCAGATAAGGCATTTTTTAGATATTCTACTGTCTCAAAGTAATTTGTAGGTTTATCTAAACTAGCTAGTTTTAATAAGGAAGGAGTATCATATCCTAATGAGTACATTTCAATTGCCCAATCAATACACTCATCCATGTTAAAATCAGGTATTTCAGAGAATGCTATTACTTTTTTGGTTAGAATACTTATTTTTTCTTTCACTTCTTTTATTAAGTCTACTAAAGTAATTTACTATTACTTCTTCGGCATTGGCTTCGGTGTATACAAATCCATCTCTCTTATTTTACCAACATTCGGTACATCGCCGTCAACACGCTTCTCGTACGCAATGTTTTCTACGTGCCGCCATTTGCCTTTTTTCCATTCAAAACCTTCATACGTTCCGTCGGGAATATAGTTGGCATAAAAACCTTCCAGCGCGTCGCCATTCGGTGTTATATGATCATAAATTATTTTTTTATCATCCACGCTGTAATTTAAAGTTGCAGTAGCTTCTTTTGAAAATTCCATGATAAAGCGGTTCAGGATTTTTCCATTTTCCATTTGTATGATCGGTGCACCAAATCGTGGTTTTCCGGCTTTATTAAATGAAAATATTTCCATCACTTTTTTATTGCTCGTCATATTATTTCCATCCCAACCAAATAAAGTGTAGTACGTTTTCTTCCCGGCTTTCACAGTTTTAACTCCATAATATAAACAACCAATCCAGTTGTTATTGTCTACATTAATATCTTGCTGATGGTCTGTAAAATCTGAATAATCAACCAGTGGAAACATTTTGAGCGTATCACTTTTTACCTGTATGGTTCCAAAAAATTTATACATATTTTCATCGCTTCGCACATACCACGTAAAAATTTTAAAGGAACCGTCTTCAGGTGTCACCACTTTCCATGGCAGCAAAGAATCCCATCTGTAATAAAAAGAATTTTTTACTTTCAATGCTTTTGTAAGTGTTTTTATGATACGGTAACTTGCGATAGTTCTGTTGTCTTTATCCTGGCTGTTAATTAAAGTATCACCATAAGTACGTAAGGTGTCTTCGTATAATTTTATTTTCTGGAAATCTTCAGGGCTTATTTGGGCTTTCGAAAAGAAAGAAATAAATGAAAAAAGGATTGCTATATATAATTTCATGCTATTGTTGTTCAAAATTAATACCAAAATTAAACGTTATTATGATGAAAATAGTATTTAAGTTTTTTTCTTGGTACAAATCTTGTTAATAATCACTAAAAACTGACCGAATTAACTATATTTCATCATAATTATCAAAATACAAATGAAGAAGTTATTTATCTATATTCTTTTCTCTTTATTTTTTATTCCTTATTCTTCTTTTGCTCAGGTACAATGGGCAACTAAGTTGATAGATTTTTCTTCGGAATATAAAGACGATGTAATTCGGGAAAATTCTACAAGATGGAGTGCGTCACAAGTATTAGGTTATCCGAATTCTACAAAATATGCATCTTCGCAATTAGCATGGACACCAAAAAGCCAGGATGGTTCCAAAGAGTCCGTGACAGTTGGTTTTAATACTCCGCAGGCAGTACAACAGGTAATAGTTGGTGAAAATTCAAACGCAGGTTCCGTTACTGAAATTATCTTGTATGATAATGCAGGTAAAAAATATACAGTGTATCAAAATGAAAGCCCGACACCAACGCAAAAATTAGATGATGTCCTTACGTATTTTAAAATAAAGCCGACATATAATGTGGTGAAATTAAAATTGGTGATTAATACAAATGCTGTTTTCGGAAGACAGGAAATTGACTGCATTGGAATTTCATCTACAAC
>JAYVPA010000149.1:0-18335 GCA_043757615.1 Sphingobacteriales bacterium
GAAATAGAAAAAGGTTCTCACGCCTACAATAAACGTAAAACAGAACGTACCAAAATCATGTTTGAAGCCGGCGGTTTATCCTACGTGTATTTTTGTTACGGCATGCATCATCTGTTCAATATTGTTTCGGGAAAAAAAGATGTTGCACAAGCGATACTAATAAGGGCAATAGAACCAACTATCGGAATCGATGAAATTTTGCTCAGGCGACATAAAAATAAAGTTGATAAGAACCTGTGTAATGGACCGGGAAAAGTGTGCAAGGCATTAGCGATTACCAAAGAACATTATGGTTTGCATTTAACAGATGATAAAATCTGGCTAGAAAAATCGAAGATGAAATTTGACAATCAGCAAATCACTGCTACGCCGCGTATAGGAATTGATTATGCAGAAGAAGATGCCTCATTGCTCTGGCGGTTTGTTTTAAAAATTTAACTATCATCTGTCAATGGAACTAATTTTGTTTTAATTATATTTATAGTACAAAGCCAACCATGAAAACTAATTTTAAACCGAAGCATCTTCTTTTATTTTTCATAATTCTTATTTTATCAATTACTACTTTTGCATCTGCGGGCGGTGGCGGTGGTGGTCATTCAGGCGGTGGCGGCGGCGGTGATGGCGGAGCCATTTTTTACCTTATTTATTGGTTGATACGTTTGATATTTATGCTGCCGTTTCCAATCAACATTATAGTGCTCGCAATCATCATTTTTGTGATTTACAAAGCCTCAAAAAATTATCAGGCATACAGCGGTCTGAATGATATACCGAATTATAATCCTATTTCAAATAATAATACATCAGGAAAACAAGATAAAATTGCTTCTGAATTCGATACAAAAAATCCAGATTTTGATGTGAATAAATTCAAGAAAAAAGTGCGCACAGCTTTTATGGGAATTCAGAATGCATGGATGGCGCAGGATTTATCTAAAGTGCGAAAATGGATTTCTGATGGAATGTATCAGCGTTTCAATACTCAGTTTATAATGATGAAATCTATCGAACAGGTGAATGAAATGTCGAACATTCAGATTCAGCAAATATACATAGATGATGTAGAAACAGATGGTGATTATGATATCATGCATGTAGGAATTCAGTATTCTATGTATGATGGTTTTATGTCAAAAAAATATACAAATCTAAATGACGGCGGTCCGTTAAACGCACTGGAATTCTGGTCATTCATTAAAAAATCCGGTGTTAAAGAAAAAGATTTATATCACACAACAAATTGTCCGAACTGCGGTGGAAACCTACCGGAAGATGGGGGTGAAACTGCAAAGTGTCCGTATTGTTCTACCATCACTTATCTAGGAGATTACGACTGGATTTTAGCGGAAATTACCCAACCTGATGATTATTACAACTCAAATTCCAAATACGAAAAGCAAGGGAAGTTTTCTAAAAAAATACGCGAGCAAATTGGTGAGAAACAAGATTTTTCCTTACAGCTTTTAGAAGACAAAGCGAGCAATGGCTATATGCAAATTATGGCAGCACTAGTTTTGAAAAAACCGGAAATTCCGCGTCGTTTTGTTTCGGATAAGTTATATGATAAGATAGACCAGCTAATTAAAGCAGAATCAAAATTTGTGTTCAATAGGTTGTATCTGAATCATGTTACTTCTTTTGATTATTACAGGGAAGGAAATAAAGACAATATTGTGGTCGCATTAAAATGTTCTTCACAAAGAATAAGAAACATTGATAGTTCGCCGCAATTCGACCAAACTATTTTCTCACAAAATGAAGTGCTGATTATGAGCCGTGATGCAGGTGCAGGAAAACCACAGGGCTCACTGTATGCACACAGTTGTCCAAATTGTGGTGCGCCGATAAAAGATACGCTAGAAGTGAATTGTACCTATTGTCATGCGCAATTGAACAGTACAAAGTATGAATGGATTATCAGCGACTGGATGACGGCGAATGAATATGAGCAGTTCAAAAAATCGACTTCAGGTTCTTTTGTTATAGATAAAAATATCGATACGTTAGATGATATGTTTGCAGTACGGGATTATGCTTTGAATAATGTGCTGATGATGGTTGCTGCTGATGGAAGAATTACGGACGAAGAAATAACATATGTAAATATGCTGGCAAAAAAATGGAATTATGATTTGAATAAAATTCAAGGATTTTTAACACTGGCTAAGTCAAATAAATTAGTGGTTCGTATGCCGCAAGATGCAAAGCAAAAACAGAAGATTATTGCATTAATGGAAAAGGCTGCAAGCCTCGATAATACAGTTACAACAGAGGAACAGGCATTATTGGAACAGGTAAGAAATATGTAATTAATTTGGTGACGATTTCTCTACACCGCCGTCAGATGGATTAGTTTTTCCGTTGTGGCAGGTCATACAACCTACAGTTCCTGTATTACCTCCAAAATATTTTTTATTGATCGCAGTTGCCATTTTTTGCATTTTGCGTGCAATATCTTTTTCTTTTATTTCGTCAGAAGCGAAATCCCAGTTTTCAGCATTTTTTACATGACAGAAAGTACATTTTACACCTAATGATGTATTATAATTTTTCATCGTAGCAATCAAATCATCGTGCGATATCTTTTTTGACAAAACTTTAAGATTCTTGAATTGAGGTGCTTCTTTTTTTTCTGTTGGAGCATCTCTAAAGCTCATGATTACAACAGATACTGCCAGTAATAATAAAACGGCTAATTTCTTTTTGTGAGATTTCATAGGTTTAATTTTAACTAATGTATGAATTATAATTTATCTGTGAAAAAAGAATTTCTTTTTTCTTTTGAAAATTTTTCCTCATTATATTCGTGGGATTTATTTTTTGGGATCGATAAACTTTTCCAATTGTTTGTACTTAACATTTTTGCCATGAAAATAATTTGTCCGATATGATACGGGTAATGTGCCAGCTGCCGGTTGATAGCTTCCATTACTGTATGTCCTTCATTCCTGATATAAATAATTTTATCCAAATCACCTTCCTTCAAAGATTCTAACGTATCCAAAAAGTATTGCCAGCCTCGGTTCCAGAAGTTTAGTAATTCATCTTTTGTTTCTATCATCATTTCAAACTCTGCATCACGGTTACGCCATTCTTTCTCGCCATCAGTAGTCAGAAAATCTGTCCAGCGTGATAACATATTTCCTCCAAGGTGTTGCACAATAATCGCAATGGAATTTGAATCTTCATTCGGCTGAAAAAATAATTGTTCATCAGTAACCTGCTCCATTGCATCATCTCCTAATTTTTTATAGTACGTAAATAATTTTTTTGCGAAATTAAGATATGAATTTTGCGTTGTCATTTTGATTTGTTTCAATATCTAAGTTAAATAAAAAAAAGTCCGTATCATTTAAACGACACGAACTTTTAATTATCTGTTTGTAGATTTTATTCTACAACTTTCACTTTCATGCGAATGTCTTTGTCGGGTCTGTCACGACCATCGCGTGGCTGAGCAACAATCTTATCTATTACATCTAATCCCGAAACTACTTCGCCAAAAACAGTATACCCCATATCCAGCATAGGCGTGCCTCCAACTTCTTCATAAATTTTCATTTGTTCTTCCGTCCAGTTGTTTCCTGTTCGTGCAGCTAACATCTGTAATTCAGCATGCGTGTATTTTTTCCCTTGTGTAATGTAAAACTGGCAGCCTGAACTTGCTTTCTCCGGATTGTTATCACGCGCAGCAGCCAATACGCCACGTTTGTGAATCAGATTTTTGTTGAACTCTGCAGGAACACGATATCCTGTACCGCCCATTCCTAAAGGCTGTCCGGCCTGAGCCTTTTTAGAATCCGGATCTCCGCCCTGAATCATAAACTCAGGAATGATTCTATGAAATAAAGTAGAATCAAAAAATCCTTCTTTTGCCAGTTTAATAAAGTTTGCTTTGTGTAAAGGCGTTTCATCGTATAAACGAATTTTAATATCGCCGAGGTCTGTGCTGACCAAAACATAAGTTGATGTATCCATTTTTTTAGTTGTTTTTGCGGTACTTGTTTTAGGAGGGTTTGCTGCATTTGTAAAGGTTGCAAAGCTAATCAGCCCGATAAATAATATCAAAAAGTTTTTTTGCATAATGAGAAATTTAAAGTTCTTTAAAATATTCAATAATCATTTTCTTCAATAATTTTTCCTGTTGTTCATTGTTCAGCTTAGGTTGGTCCCTGTTGTACTCAAAATGAGGCCAGCCATCCTGGTCTAAATCTAAAAAAGTGTAATAATTTGCTTTGCTTAATAAAGTACAAACACCCACATGAATTAAATCCTGTTTTTGTTCTTTTGTAAATTTTATCTGGTGTTTTCCTAATTCGCGATGTCCAACTAAAAATATAATAGTTTGTACATCGGGCTTTTTCTCAAAACGTTTCTCAAGTGATGATAAAACATCATTCCATTCCTGTTTATCATATTCAATATCTACTATACTATTTTCCACGTGCAAATATATCAATTCCTTACTACTTATTCCTTATCACTTATTCCTCTTTCATCTGTCTTTCCAAAAAGGATAGCGTTCTTTATGTATTTCCAAATCTTCTTTGGATAGTTTAACAATTTCTATGCCATTTTTATCGCCTGAAGACCAGATTTCATTGCCGGCATAATCAAAAACAGCACTCATTCCGTTATGTGCATTTCCGTAAAAATCATCACCAATCCTGTTTACGCCCACTACGTAGCACTGATTTTCGATAGCCCTCACTTTTAATAAGGGCAGCCAGTGGTGAATGCGTTTCGCAGGCCAGTTTGCAACATATATCTGGAGATCTGCATTACTATCATTCTGGCACCACGCAGGGAAACGGATATCATAACAAATAAAGGGTTGTATTTTCCAGCCTTTATAATCGATTATAATTTTTTCAGTTCCTTTCGTTAGAAATTTATCTTCACCGGTTAAGCCAAACAACTGGTGTTTATCATAAAAAGATATATTGCCGTTTGGCTCTGTAAATAAAAGACGATTGAAATATTTGTCATCTTCTTTAAATAAAATACTGCCACAAATAGCACAATTTTTTTCCTGAGATATTTTCTTTAGACGCAAAACTGTTTCACCATTTATATCTTCTGTCAGACTCATGTCATCCACACAGAAAGCAGTAGTAAACATTTCGGGCAACACAATGATGTCCACAGCGTCTTTCACAGATGAAATGATTTTTTCAATGTTGGACAAATTTGCATGCTTGTCTTTCCAGATTAAATCTGTTTGTAAAAGTGCTATTGATATTTTATCCATCTTAGCTTTTTGGAATATTTTCCAGATGATGAGTCATATGTTTAATATAGTCTTGGGTAATAAACAAAGTGGTTTTTGTAACATCTGCATCCTTATAACTATTTAATGCCACCCAATTGTCAGGCTGATAAAGAATGTAACCATTCTCTTCATACTGTACACGAATGAAACGCTGGATATTATTTTGTGTTGAATTAATCAGGTGACCAAGTTCTTCCTTATGGCTCCATTTATCAAGCGCACATTTTCTCGAAAAATCAAAATCATTCATATTTTGTAAAAGAGGATGATATTTTTCTATAGTGTCTTCCAAATCTAAAATTATCTGTTACATTCACATGTTTTAGTCATATCCAATGCATGCATTGGATTTTTTTCTCTATCTTTATTCAATATAATAAAATTAAGATACAAATGTCTGAAAACAAATATCCGCATTTATTGTCAGAATTAGATTTAGGTTTTACTAAATTGAAGAACCGTGTGCTCATGGGTTCTATGCATACGAATCTGGAAGAAGAAAAAAACGGTTTTGAAAGATTGGCAGCGTTTTATGGAGAACGCGCAAAAGGAGATGTAGGTTTAATTGTAACCGGCGGCATGGCACCCAATTGGGAAGGCTGGTTGAAACCTTTTGCAGAACGTATGACAAATCAGGGACATGTCAAAAAACATAAAATTATAACAGAAAGAGTACACGATTACGGCGGAAAAATTGCCATGCAGATTTTACATGCAGGTCGTTACGCATATCATCCTTTGAGTGTAGCACCCAGCAGAATACAGGCACCCATCAATCCCTTCAAACCAAGAGGATTGACGGCCTGGGGTGTGCGTCGCACGATTAATGATTTTGCATCTAGTGCAGCATTAGCCCGTGAAGCAGGATATGATGGCGTAGAAATTATGGGAAGTGAAGGCTACCTTATTAATCAGTTTATTGTAAAACATACTAATAAACGTACAGATGAATATGGAGGATCTTATGAAAACAGGATAAAGTTTCCAATAGAGATTGTTCGCCAGGCAAGAGAAAAAGTAGGCAAGGATTTTATCATAATTTATCGTTTGTCGATGCTGGATTTAATTGAAGATGGCAGCAACTGGGAAGAAGTAGTTCAACTTGCAAAAGAAATAGAAAAAGCAGGAGCAACAATTATCAATACCGGAATTGGCTGGCATGAAGCACGCATACCAACGATTGCAACGTCAGTGCCGCGCGCAGGTTTTGCGTGGGTGACACAAAAACTGAAATCAGAAATTTCTATTCCATTGTGTACGTCTAATCGCATCAATATGCCAAAAGTGGCGGAACAGGTACTGGCAGATGGTTGCGCAGATATGGTGAGTATGGCACGTCCTTTTTTAGCAGATGAAAACTGGGTAAAAAAAGCGATGCAAAACAAAGCAGATGAAATCAATACTTGCATCGCATGTAATCAGGCATGCCTGGATCATACGTTTTCAAATAAGGTTTCCAGCTGTCTGGTAAATCCAAGAGCTTGTCATGAAACAGAATTAAATTATGTACCGACAACTGCAAAGAAAAAAATTGCGGTAGTGGGGGCTGGCCCAGCAGGAATGGCATTTGCAAGTATTGCAGCGGAACGCGGGCATAACGTTACATTATTCGAAGCAGCAAATGAAATTGGCGGACAGTTTAACATGGCGAAAAAAATTCCCGGCAAGGAAGAATTTTATGAAACACTTCGTTTTTATAAAAGACAATTAGAATTGCATAAAGTGGATGTGCAGTTGAATAAAAGAGTGAATGCGGATGACTTAAAAGATTTTGATGAGGTGGCAATCGCTACAGGTATTTTACCGCGCGATATTTCATTTGAAGGTGCTGATCATCCGAAAGTATTGAGCTATATAGAAGTGCTGAAAGGAGAAAAAAAAGCAGGAAAAAAAGTAGCAGTGATTGGTGCAGGCGGAATCGGATTTGACGTGAGTGAATTTTTGACGCAGGCAGGTGAAAGCCCGACTTTACATAAACACGAATGGCTGAAAGAATGGGGAATTGATGAAACGAATACTGCACGCGGCGGCGTGGAAGGCGTAAAACAACAGATAGATGCACCCGCCCGTGAAGTTACTATGTTTCAGCGTACAGATGGAAAAGTAGGAGCGAAATTAGGCAAGACGACAGGCTGGATTCACCGTACAACATTAAAGATGAAAAAAGTGAAAATGATAGCAGGAGTGGAATACACAAAAATAGATGATGAAGGTTTGCATTACATGGATAAAAATAAAGTACCTCAAATATTGCTTTGTGATAATGTGGTGATTTGCGCAGGACAAATTTCTTTGCGCGATTTAGAACAACCCTTAACAGATTTAGGAAAAACCGTGCATGTAATTGGCGGTGCTTATGAAGCCGGTGAATTGGATGCGAAACGTGCTATCGACCAAGCGGCGAGATTGGCTGCTGTGGTGTAAGTATAGTAGACAAGTTGACCTTATTTAATATTTAACCCAACTACTCTTGTCACCAAACGTTAGAAAAAATGATGAGTTTTAATTCCATAGCCAATAATAAATTCGATTTGGATGAATTTAAAGATATTGATAAGTTTTAGATAATTATCTAGACTTTCAAAATGTCCTGCTAAATAACGCTAAATTGAAAACTCAGAGTCATTAAAAGAGACTCTGCTATGAATCAAAGATGACAAATCTAAAATGAATTTACATAGCCCTTCAACTCTTTAAAACAGCCTGATTTTCAAAATTTTATAATACACCAAACTCCCGTCCCCCGGTAGTCGGAAAGATATTTTTTTATTTTTTTATGGAATTAGTATGCTTTATGTATCTCAATAGGTGAGATTAATAATACAAACAAAAAAGATTAAAAAAGTAACATCATGAAAAGCACTATCCGATTAATGGCGGTAATTATCGCACTGACAACGACATTCACAATTTCTTTGGCTAAAACCCGTAACATGACGACAAATTATTATAATTTGATGATCAACAAAATAGACAGTAGAATAACAGGAACCTGGGAAATGAATCCCGGTATAAAAAAAATGAAGACCACTGTTTATTGCCAGTTCAATGCTAACGGGACATTTATTTCTTTCGAGAGCAATCAAAATAAATATAGGGTAACAGGTAGAGGTAAATGGATGATACAAGATGGAAGCATCTATATTATACATGGCACAGAAAAATCTGTTCCAGTAACATATGAAGCCGATGAAAATCGTCTGGTATTTGGATTGGATGTGTTTTATACAAAACAAACAATGTCCTATGCCAGTAAATAATAAAAATATCAGATAAACTATTTTCTATACAATCTGTTCTTCAAAGACTAAATTTGCATATGAAACAATTACACCGCTTTCTTATAATCTTTTTGACAGTATCGGTACTTATATCCTGTAAGAAAGAAAAAGCATTGCCACTCGATAATATTGTACCGATAGTGTTTGTGCATGGCTTGTATGGCAGCGGCGATTCATACACCAAGATGATTCAGTATTTCAGAGCAAATGGATATCCTGCAAATAAATTATTTACATATGACTGGAACACACTGGACTACCAAAATGCACTAAATAATATTCAACCATTGGATGATTTTATTCAGGACGTAAAAAACAAAACAGGTTACGACAAAATAAATCTGGTAGGTCATTCTTTAGGCGGTAATCTGACGTTTAATTATTGTAATAATATTGACTATGCAAAAAATATAAACCGCTTGGCATGGTTAGCACCTTATCTTCCTGACAGAACGAAACTTCCATCTGATTTAATTCCAACATTGAACATCAGAACCAACACAGATTTTGTAGTAACTGATACCAGTATTATTCCAATGGCTCTTAATATAGTGGTGCCGAATAAAGACCATAACGAAATAGCTTCCTGTGAAGAATCGTTTACAGAGATTTTTAAATTCTTTAATGAGGGAGAGATACCTGTAACGGTAATTCCTGAAGATGATAATATTGTCATATCAGGCAGGCTGGTTAGTTTTATTGAAAACTCAGTAGGTTCCGGCAATAGAGTTGAAATATATGAAGTAAGTGAAACAGATGGCGCACGACTGTCTGCGAATCCCGTATCTACGTTATTTACAGATGCGAAAGGATATTATGGGGATTTTGACGCAAAGAAAAACACCTATTATGAATTTCAGGTATCAACCGGCAGGGCAGCGGACCGGCCGATACATTTTTATTTTGAGCCGTTTAAGAATTCCAGTCATGTAATTTATTTGCGCACATTTCCGCCTCAAAGCAGTTTTTTGAATATCGGATTTAATGCCATTATTCCTTTCAATGATGCACAAGGCGTTTCCATTTTCTTTTGTGTATCCAAAACAGTACTGTCAGGCAGAGATGCCTTGACGCTTAATGGCTATAATTGTGTAAATGCTACTTTTACTGATCAGACTATGAATACACTGGCATTTTTTATGTTTGATGCAAATAGCAATGCGGTTTCAGATTTTACATCAGTTCCTTTATTCAGCAGTTTTCAGTCTTTTAAAGGAATTGATTTGAGTTTGCCAGTAAACGGATTTTCTACGTATGTGTATAATGGCAGAACATTGCGTACACATAATTGGCCTTCTGCATCAAAAGGGTTGAGCGTAGCTATGTTTTATTAGAAACCAATTTCAAAAAATTATTTTTATTTTTATTGTATGAAATATCTGAATAAAAATAACATCAATAGAAACTATTAATTAGATATCCCTTCCACGCAAATAAAAACAATAAAAATTATTAGATGAAAAAACTTACGATTACAGTTCCGGATAATAAGGTAGAAGAAGTACAGTCTTTTATCCAGCAACTGAATATCTCTATCTTAAAAGAAGATGAAAAGCTGATGGTGGAGGAATGGCAACGCGATACAGTAGTGAAAGACGAAACAAATGATGGTTATATCAGCAGCGATGAAATAGAGAAAACATCATTTAGCAGAGAGAAGTAGTTTTCACGCAAAGAACACAAAGAAGCAAAGTGCGCAAAGATATTTTATTTCATCGAAGATGAACTTCTGTTTTCTTTTATTGTCCAATAATATTAGGTTTTGTCCGAAGTGCTTTGCGTGATAGCATAGATTCAGCTATGTGCCTATGTGGTTAAAAAACATTCATAACAACGCTAAACTCTCTTCTTCTTTCTTTCGCATCATTTCAATATCCGTTTTCTTTTTGTCTTTGTAGCCGCACAGATGCAGCAGACCGTGCGCTAACACACGATACAATTCAGTTTCAAAAGTAGTGTTGAATTTTTTTGCATTCGCTTCCACGCGTTCCAATGAAATAAAAATATCACTTTCTATTTTTCCTTTTTCTTCTGAATTATCAAATGTAAGGATATCGGTATACGTATCATGATTCAGATAATCAATATTGATTTGGAGTAAATCCTCATCATGCAGAAAAATATAGTTCAAATCCCGAATGATGAATTTTTCTTTTTGAGCTATAACTTTCAACCAGGCTTTTGTTTTAGCTGTTTTAAAGAATACAGGTTTTGAAATTTTATCGAAATTAAAAGTAATTGACATGATGCTTTTGTTGCGCAAAAATACATAAATAAAAAGCAGGATAAGCCGTAGCCATCCTGCCGTTCAAGTTTTTTATGGTTTATAAATTATGATAATAAAAATTTCATTTCTACGCATCTTCCGCCATCAAGAAAAAATATCTCGTCGGCTAATTTGCGCATTAAAAAAACACCACGTCCATCCGGCTGTTCGCGAAATTCCGGTTTTGTAGGGTCAGGCAATCTGTCGGGATTAAACCCTTCTCCCTGATCTCTGACAGAAAGCTTAAAAGTGGCATTGCATTTACTTGCCTCTATAGCTACTTCTTTTTTTTCATCAAGATTATTACCGTGTTCAATTGCATTAGTCACCGCTTCCACAGATGCAAGCAGCATGTTTCCGTATTTTTCATCAGTGATATCATATTGCACTCGCAATGTTTCTATCATCGATTCTACTTTGGCAATATTTTCTAAACGGGATTTAATTTTCAATTTAACTACCTCAGTCATGTACAGTTAATTTAAATGATAAAATGACAAAACGAGGTTTTTTGTTAAAAGACATTTTAAAGAATTGGATCTGATTATGCAGATTGTGTGTTTTAATTATACGTAAGTTTAAACAATTAGTTAACAAGTCGCAAGTACTTTTCTACTAAATTTTTATAAAAAGGCTTTAAATTCGGCGGAACGGTTTGATAAAGTTCCAGTGCCGACTTGCGTTTTTGCAGGTATTCTTCCAGATTTGCCGGCAATTTTCGAGGAATTTCAATAGCGGTTTTAGACTGGCGCTTCTCATCTTCCTGTTGGTCACGTTGCGCTTTTTCAAACTCTAAAAGCCTGGTTTCTATCTCTTTATGTCTTTTCATGGTTTCCGTAGTCAGTTTCTTTGTAACCAAATCCTTTTCAATATCATCCATTTTTTTAATCATATCATCGACACCCGCGTTTCCGTCGCCGCCTTTTTTCTGGTTCTGGCTCATTTTTTCTTTCATTTGCTGCAAAGCTTCCCGAATTGTTGCCTGTTTTTGGACTGCATCCGCGAAATCTTTCCCCATTTTCTTCGGATCTTTACCTTCTTTCATCCCATCCTGCATTTTTCCAAGCTGCTCGCCAAGCTTTTTCTGCAACTCGCTCATGGATGGTTTTTCACCTTTTCCGCCCGGTTTTTTACAAGAACCGCTGCCGGGTTTTGACTGATTCTGCTGCTGCTGTAAATTGTCCAAAGATTCGCTCAGCATCAATGCCAGATTATTTGCCGAAGTCATAACCAATTGTTGTGCAACGTTTGCTATTGGTTTATTTCTTTCTTCAAGATTGTCTAATGTCTTTTTCATTTCTCGGTTGAGTTTGTACATCTCATCGGAAATAAAAGTTTGTAACTGAAACTGACGTTTGCCTAATTCCTGTAAACTATCAGCAATTAATTTTGCATCATCGCGCAGGTCATATTGCTTTTGCATGATCTGCACATACTTCGGACTTTCAGTTTCTGTCTTTTTCAAATCAGTCATTAATAATTCCTGGTCGAAAGAAAGCTTCACTAAGTTTTCCAAAAGCTGACGAATCATTTTTATATCTTCTGCCGCCTGATCTTCCTGCATTTTATCTAAACTCGATTTCATCTTCTGCGCCATCTTCTGCATTTTCTGGGAAGATGATTTCTGCGACTTGGAAGCTTTATCATTTTGTTTCTGCTCTAAATCATCGCTACTTTTTTCCATATCCTTTTTAATGTCTTCAGCATCTTCCTGATTTTGCTTCGTGTCTAACTTGTTGTCATTTTCTTTATTAAATTGGTCGAGTTGTTTTACATCTTCTTTTACAGCATCCATCTTTTTGTTCAACTCTTCCTGTTTCTGCTGTAATTCAGATTGAGGTTGTGTATTATTTTTAGTTTGTTCAGAGAGCTTGTCTTGTTCTTTTGATAATTCATTTAACTTATCAATCGTTTCCTGTGCTTTTTGTTCCAATTGTAATTGTTTGAATAATTTTTCCATTTTATCCAATTCGGATTTCAGATCCTTATTACTCAATTCCATCTTATCCAGATTCTCGAAGGTATTTTTTTGTTCCATTTTTTGCAGGATGTCTTCGATTTGTTTCATGAGATCTTTCATCTCATCACTCATCATGTCGTTCATCATTTCCTGTAATTTCTCCTGCTTCTTTAAAATCTCTTCATCAGGTTTTTTAAACTCATCCTGGTTTTTAAGATTCTGATCGTACTTGTCTTTTATTTCTTTTAATTCCTTAGAAAGTGCTTCATGTTTTTTCTGAATGTCCTCCAGTTGTTTTTTGTCTTCCCATGAAAGTGATTTCTTACTGAGGATTTTTTCTTTCGTTTCTTTGATTTGCGCAGCCAACTTTGCAGCATCTTTTGCCGCTGCAGATAAATCATCTTTTATGTCTTCATTATTCTCGTACTCTTGTTTCTCCAGCTCTTTCACAGTTGGTTTGTCATAAACAAAGGATTGTGACTTAGTGGATTTTGGACCTGAAACGCCATCATTATCGAACACTTCAAAATAATAATCCATTTTTTCTCCGCTTGTTAAGTTATATTTTGAAAAATCAATCTGAAAATTAAAATCAGAAATATTTTTACTGTTTAAAGGAAGCTGTTGTTTTTTTGCAGCAGAAACAATTCCTTTTTCATCCTTAATGGTGAAATGAAATTCTAATCGAGATAAACCGTAGTCATCCGAAACTGCACCTAAGAAAATGGCAAAATCTTTTTGTACAGAATCCTGGATTTGTTCTACGTTGATGCTTGGAAAATTATCAGGAGTCGCAGAAATCGTAAAAGAAACAGAATCACCTTTGTCTACTTCATTATTAGAAACTAAAATAGTGTAGCGTGTATCACGGATAATTTTTTTAGAAAAAGAAAATTTGTCATTTCCGTTTTTTACAGAAGAGAAAGTTTGTCCGTCAATCAAAATCTTTACATCGTCTGTGCCCGAAGTTTCAAAATTCCAGTTAACGGAAGTTCCTGTCGGTACAATTAAATCGCCTGTATTTTTTACAACTTCGTTTTTCTTATTTGTGTAGGCAGGATAAACAAGATTTGTGGTAAAATTAGCAATCATTGGTTTTTTCAAAACACGAATAGTGTGTTCATCACTATTGTAATCATTTGCAGAAAAATAAAACCGGATATTTTTTTGCACGTTTGTAAAGCGATAAGAAAATTTATCAGCTGCAGTTTTTTCCATTTTGTAATTCTTGCCGTCTTCATTAATAAATACTTCGTTCGGCACGGTTTTTCCTGTGATGGCTAATTTTATTTCAATGTCTTCATACTGCAGCATCTTCAGGTTCTTGTTTTGCAATACAAAATCAAACGGTGCTTTTTTCGCAAATGTTTTATTCGGATTTAATAAACGCGTACTGCTTTCTTTTAAAACATTTGGCGCAGCAATCAACAAAAACAATAAAATAAAAAGCGGCGGTAAGGCATACTTTAGATATTTTCTGTTTTCATTCAGATTGACAGCATTGGAAAAAGGCACTAATTTTATAGATTCTGTTTTTTGGTTGATACTTGCTTCAATTAATTCTTTGTTATATGCATTTTGTGATTGTTGTTTGAGCTGAAGAATATTCAATAGTTTATCTTTCACATCCGTAAAATATTTTCCGATAATAGTTGCAGCCTGCTCATGTGAAATCTGTCGGCCAAGACTCAGGTAATGAATCAATGGTTTTACTACTAAAAGAGCTAATGCTGTTAATGTTGTTCCGATAAAGCCTGCTAATAATATTTTTCTGACAAGAGATGAAAAATAAAGTTGGTATTCGAACAAAGAAATGAACAAATAAAAACCAAGTAATAATCCAACAAACAATAAACCACCACGCAGCAATTTATTCAGGTAAAATTTCCTGATAAATGCATCCAGTTTCCGGATTAATAAATCATAGTTGGTATTCATTGTAGAAAATAAATATAGAGAATAGTTATTCTATTCGCTCAAGATGTTTGTTATTTAATTCTAAAAAAGATGGTTTTTTATTTTCCCTGCGCCGGCACAAAATATACTTCGGAAAAATCGCGTTGTTCCATCGCATTTTGCGGACAGTTTCTGACGTTTGGCTGTAACAAACGATAATCTACATCATAGTAAATCGGCAGCACGATAGCATCATCAATTACCTGTTGGTCAGCCTTTGTATATAAGGCATTTCGTTTTGTTTCATCAATCGTTGCAACGGCCTCATCAAAGTAAGAGTCAAACACTTTGCTTTTATAACGGAAGGAATTGATATATGTTTTTTGGTTGATATCGTCCGGAACATATTTACTGTGAAATAAATTCAGGAAATTTTCAGCATCCGGATAATCCGCCTGCCAGCCCAAACGATAAAAATCTGTTTTTGCAGTTTCAACCGCTTCCGTATGTTGTGCCCATGGAACAATCAACAAATCAAGCTGAATGCCGAGTGTTTCTTCAATCATTTTTTTCAATGCTTCAGCCACTTGTGAATTTCGTGAACCACCGGAATTTAATTCCAATGTTACTTTTGGAAATCCTTTTCCTTTTGGAAATCCGGCTTTTGCCATATATTCCCGTGCTTTTGCAGGATCGAATGAAAAACCTTTTACAGTTTTTGCATCGAACGTTCCTGTTCCCGGAGGTACAGAGCCGTAGATAGCAGGAAAACCTGTTCCTTTCAATGTGAAATCACATAATTTCTGACGGTCAATAGCATAACAAAAAGCCCTGCGTACATCCGCATTGTTAAATATTTTTCCCAAATGCTGGAATCCGTAATATTGTATGGAAATCTGCGGCATGAATTGTAATTGAAAACTTTTATACTCAGGTCTTAACTGATGTTTATAATCAACAATTTCATCTATCATTTCCAATGGAAAACGATAGACTAAATCACTATTACCTTTTGAAAATTCCAATAACTCATTTTTCTTTTCTTTAATGAATGAAATACGCAGTGCATCCAGATAAGGCAGCTGATTTCCAAATTCATCTTTGCGCCAGTAATCCGGATTCCGTGCTAAGAAAGTAACCTGATTTTCTTTGTTTACTTTCATGTAAAAAGGTCCCGTGCCAATAGGATGGATACGGATTTCACCTCCGTACTTTTCTATTGCTTCGTGCGGATAAACTTTTCCAAAAATCAATCCTAAACGTGCCAGAAATACAGCATATGGTCTTTCCAGTTCTACTTCAATAGTATAATCATCAATTATTTTCACGCCGCTTACACCGCTGTCAGGAATTATTTTGTTGGCTGTTAACGAATCATATTCGTTTGCGCCTTTTACTACACCTTTAAAAATCCAGAAACCCTGATTGTCTGCAGGATTGTGATAGCATAATCTGTCGAAACAATATTTTATATCTTGTGCTTTCAGTTCTCTGCCTTTACCATTTTGAAAGCAAGGGTCGTCATGAAAAAATACGCCTTTGTGTAAATGAAAAGTATATTTTGTAGCAGTCGGATCAATTTCCCATGTCGATGCTAATGCCGGAATTACCGCCAGCGTGCTGTCATCAAAAGTTACCAAGCCTTCGAAAATTTCATCACAGATTCGGTGAGCCACCACTTCTGTAATATTTAACGGATATAATGTTTTGAAATATTCTTCTTCATTAGTTCGAAAAGTACCGCCGTAAAATTTCCCGCCTTTCGCAGGGCGTAGTTTAAATTCGCGTTTGCTTTCACCGCTGCAGGAAATAAGGGAAACAGTGATTAATAAATAAAGAAGATTTTTCATACTAAAGTTATCTTCAAAAGTACGAATTATAGATTACACTTTAATCTTCAAATAAATCGGGCAATGATCCGAATGTTTTACATCCATAAAAATCCTTGCATCCTCTAACTGAGTTTCCATTTCCTTGGTTGTTACATGGTAGTCAATCCGCCAACCTTTATTATTGTTCCGGGAATTCGCTCTTTGGCTCCACCATGAATACTGATGTTTTTCTTCGGGATAAAAATGTCTGAATGAATCAATAAAACCGCTGTCAAAATAAGCACTCATCCATTCTCGCTCTTCGGGAAGAAAACCCGAACTCTTTTTATTGCTAACGGGATCATGAATATCAATGGCCTGATGACAAATATTGTAATCACCGGCGATAATAATCTTTGGTCTTTCTTTTTTCAGGTTATGGATGTATGTAAAAAAATCAGCCAGATAATTCATTTTAACAGCTTGTCTTTCTTCGCCGCTGGTGCCTGATGGAAAATAACTGTTGATGATAGTAATATCACCAATATCCAGACGTATCAGTCTTCCTTCAAAATCATACTGATGAATATCCATTCCCTTTACAATGTTTTCATGAAATACGTGCTCTTTTATCGCAACGCCAACGCCGCTATATCCTTTCTTTTGCGCGGAAAACCAATGTGTTTTGTATCCAATCTGATGAAATAGTTCTGATGGAATATCTGCCTCGTTTGCCTTTATTTCCTGAAAAAGATATACATCGTGATTGGTTTCTTTTATCCAGTCAATCAGTCCTTTTGAAATAGCCGAACGAATGCCGTTTACATTGTATGAAATAATCTCTAAAGTGTTCATTTTTGTATGTGTTTTAGTTCAGAAATTTTGATAACATTTAAGTAACTTCACAACTTCGTGAGAGACGTAAAAGCAAATATACTAATCCTTTTTTTCTTGGGATACCTTTCTGCAAAAAGCCAGACTTTTATAGAAGGACAGGTTTTTGATTCCAAGACAAAGGAGCCGATCAGTTATGTCAATATTTATATAAAAGGCACGACTGTTGGCACTACTACAAACGACACGGGTTATTACCAGTTAAAATTGAATAATAATTATGATTCCATTTCCGCCGCATATCTGGGATATATGGAGGGAATATTGCCCATTAAGAAAACTTCCAAACAGCGTATCAATTTTCAGTTAGATGCATCGCAAAGCATGCTGGCAGAGGCTGTTATTGTAGCAAGTAAAGAAAGTCTGGAAGATTATCTAATCAGGAAGATTCTGGAAAACAAAGACCACAATGACAGAAAACACCTTCAGAATTATAGTTATGAGTTTTACAATAAGATAGAACTGGACATAAAAAACATGTCGGAAAAATTCATGAACAGGAAAGTGCTGAAGCCATTTAAATTTGTTTTTAATAATATAGACAGTACAACAGAAGACGAACCCTTTTTACCGATGCTGTTGTCGGAAAGTATTTCTGATTTTTATTATACAACCAAATTAAATAAGAAGCGCGAAATTGTTAAGGCATCTAAAATGTCAGGAATAAATGATGCAAGTTTTAATGAATTTCTGAGTGACACTTATCAGGATATTAATATTTATGACAATGCATATACCATCATTGAAAAACAATTTATAAGTCCGATTGCAAATTCCTGTAAAACATTTTACAGGTATAAAGTGATTGATACACTGGTGTTGGATAATGTGGTGCATTACAAAATGATGTTTGAGCCAAAAACAAAAGGGGATAACACTTTTTTTGGAAGCTTTATTGTTTCCGAAAATAGCTATGCTATAAAAAGTATACAATTGCGTATGGCGCCGCACG
>JAYVPA010000150.1:0-4760 GCA_043757615.1 Sphingobacteriales bacterium
CAGCTTCCGTCAACTCTTGTAAAATAGTAATAACAGCATTCTCATCACGTGTAGATTTTATCTGCTGCAAACGTGCAATTTGTTTTTCACGTACGACGGCATTATCAATATCTAAAATATCAATTTCTTTTTCGTCTGTTGTCTGAAAAATATTAACACCAATAATTGCATCTTTCCCACTGTCAATGCGTGCTTGTTTTTGCGCGGCAGCTTCTTCAATTCTCATTTTCGGTATGCCGGCTTCTATTGCTTTTGTCATGCCGCCATAACTTTCTACTTCTTCAATCAGAGTCCATGCTTTCCGGGCAATTTCTTCTGTCAGTTGTTCTACATATTCAGAACCTGCCCAAGGGTCTACAGTTCTGCAAATAGATGTTTCTTTTTGTAAATAGAGTTGTGTGTCGCGTGCAATTTTTGCTGAAAAATCTGTCGGCAATGCAATCGCTTCATCCAATGCATTGGTGTGTAAAGATTGCGTGCCTCCTAATACAGCTGCCAAAGCTTCGATACAGGTTCTGGTTACATTATTAAATGCATCTTGTTCTGTTAAACTCCAGCCACTGGTCTGGCAATGCGTTCGCAACGCCAAACTTTTTTCAGAAGTTGGATTGAATTGTGAAACAATCTTTGACCACAATACTCGGGCTGCGCGCATTTTTGCAATTTCATTAAAATGCTGCATGCCAATTGCCCAGAAAAATGACAAACGCGGCGCAAAATCATCAATCTTTATTCCTGCTTTAATTCCTGTTTTTAAATATTCCAACCCATCTGCTAACGTATAAGCCAATTCAATTTCCGGCGTTGCACCTGCTTCCTGCATGTGATAACCGCTGATGGAAATTGAATTAAACTTCGGCATATTCTTGCTTGTATATTCAAAAATATCCGAGATGATTTTCATCGATGGTGTTGGCGGATAGATATAAGTATTGCGCACCATAAATTCTTTCAAAATGTCATTCTGAATAGTTCCGCTTAATAAATTCTGTGCGATATTTTGTTCTTCTGCTGCTACAATATAAAAAGCAAGAATTGGTAAAACAGCGCCGTTCATTGTCATAGAAACAGAAATTTTATCTAACGGAATTTCATCAAACAAAATTTTCATGTCTTCTACCGAATCAATTGCAACGCCTGCTTTTCCTACATCGCCAAATACACGCTCATGGTCAGAATCATAACCGCGGTGTGTGGCCAGGTCAAACGCAACCGATAAACCTTTTTGTCCTTGCGCTAAATTCTTTTTATAAAATTCATTCGATTTTTCTGCTGTAGAAAATCCTGCGTATTGTCTGATTGTCCACGGCTGATTGACGTACATGGAAGAATACGGACCTCGTAAGAAAGGCGGAAATCCTGCTGCACCCAGATTATGTTGCGTTGCAGCAGAAGCATGTTTTTCCTTTTTTACTAAATCTTCAAAAGAGATGTTTTTAATATCAACCGACATGTAGTAAAGATAATCAGAAATTATTATAAATTATTTCGGAGTAATTTCAATACTATATTCTTTTGCGTTGTCTGTTGTCTTTATTTTTAGTATTTGTTTTAAGGCATCTGTTTGCTGTGTATTGTTTCCGCCTCTAACAGTTACATTATATCCACCTGGATAAAAACGATTAGGAACAAAAATTTCTGTCGGCTGAGAAATGGCAGCATTAGAAATAAATGTCATTTTAAATTTTTTTGTTACAACATCAAAATTAAATTCTTCTATTTTTCCCGCTACTGCTTTTGGATACGTTCTCATCAAATGCTGTAATATAGGCGATTCCGAACCGTCATTATTCAACGGAGCCCAACCGCCATGACTATTAAACCAATACGAAATTCCTGCCTGATTAATATCGAGATAATCCATCAGATCATCCAAGTAATCTCCAAATCCTACAGTGGAAGGACTAAGCCCTGTTTCGCCTATAATCATCGGACAATGCTGCAACTTCATCTCCTTAGTTCTATATGTCTGGCAGTCTTTAAAATTTTGTTTTGCACCTGTATCGTATGGTCCGACAACAGCCTCTACAAAGAATGGATAAATATGAGGCGCATATCCCAAATGTGCTGTACTCCTGTTATCATTTATTTTCGGAAGATTAGAGGCTAATCCAAAATTAATTCCAAGCGATTGAGGTTCAAACATCAGGTATTTATCAGGTTCAACATTTCTGATTGCAGGGATTAGTTTGTCATAAAATTTTTTCAATGTGTATTTCTCAAAATCTCCTGTGAGTGCTTTAATGGGATCTCCACCATAAGGTTCATTCATTAAATCATAACCGATTACATAGGGATTATTTTTAAATCGTACAAGCACTTTTTGCCACATCAAAATATAATGGTCCTGCAATTCCTTATAATTAGTATAATCCCAAAAATTTGCCAACGAAGCAATTACGGCAGGGTCTAAGTTTTTTAAAAACCAAGCACCGGTTGTATTAGTCGTATTGATTGGGTTTCCATTCGCATGCACAGCCCATGCCGGCGCACCATCGCCTCCGAATACAATTGAGTATATATCCTGATGCATATCCAGCATCACATACATTCCTCTGGATGTATACCAATTAACACGCTGTTCAATTCTGTCTAAATAGCGTGTATCAAAACTATCTTTTTGCGGTTCAATGCCTTGCCATAAAACAAGATAACGCACAAAATTAAATCCAAACTCTTTGTCTTCACGCTCTACATCACTTTCCTGCATCCATGGATCCACATCAGGATTTTTCTCTCCGCTGTTAAGCCCGTGCAAGATTAACTGACGGCCGTATTGGTCTTGAAAAATAGTCGAATCATCAGCAACAAACCCGGAGTTATTTTCTTTTTTGCAGGAAATAATAATGAAAGTAAGAAATAGTAAAATGTATAAATGCTTCACCTTACTAAGATAAGGAATCGGTGGAGAAAACTGAATAGACTTTAGATAAAAATATCGCCGATCAAGTAACAAACTGCTTGTCCGCTCATTTCTACTCTATCGCCTAAATCTTTGCATTTCAAAAAGCCTGTTCGTTGTGATAATTGTCTTGCAGTTAATTCCGTCTTATTTAATTTTTTTGACCAGAATGGAATTAATACCGAATGCGCTGAACCTGTCACCTGATCTTCATTGACACCTAATTGCGGAGCAAAGAAACGGGATACAAAATCTACCTCTTTTCCTTTGGCAGTAATTATTAAACTCTTTTCCAGCTGATTGATTAAACTAAAATCCGGATGACAATTTTGCACAGATTCTTCATCTTCCAGTAATGCAACAAATTTTGATTTTGAATCATAAAATGCAACCGGATGCGTGCCTATAGCTTGTGATACTATTTCTGAAATTTTTAATGATTGTGTTTCAATGGAAGGAAAATTCAAGGTAATCCAGTCTTCTTTTTTAGTTACAAATAAATCTCCTGCCTGACAGATAAAATGTATTTGGTCTCTTTCATAATTCAGGTAATTGTAAATCACAAAAGCACTTGCTAATGTTGCATGACCGCACAAATCCATTTCTACTGTTGGTGTAAACCATTTTATATGATATGTATCATTTTCTATTACAAAGAATGCCGTTTCTGCCAGATTATTTTCTTCAGCAATTTTCTGCATGGTTTCAGTTGACAACCATTTCTCTAATGGGACAACTGCGGCCGGATTACCTTTAAAAGCTACATTAGTAAAGGCATCAATGTGGTAAATCTTCATCGCTGATTAAATGATTTTATGATGTTACTTTGCTTTTGCTTTTGCATCTAAATATTTTACAATTCTGGATGCTCCGTTGTCGGCATACATTCCATATGCATTCACAACAATACCTTTTGTTTCTTTGTCAAGAGAAGAAATGGCATACACAATCACTTCATCACCGGGATCAGTTTCACCTTCAAAACGATGTACCTCATCTATTTCAAAATCTTCCGGTGACAAACTTCTGGATGTTTTATTGCAAATTAAAAAATCAACATCGTGATTTAAATTAAAATCAGACGTATATCCTCTTTTTACTAAGTCATTCACTGCTTCGCTTACTGTATCATAATTATGTGCTGATTCCATTTTTAATTAGTTTTAATAAAATTACACATAACATTTTTAAAACGCATATAATTCCACTAATTTCTCTGCACATCGTTCGCCATCCATTGCTGCGCTCATAATACCGCCCGCATAGCCCGCTCCTTCTGCACATGGAAATAATCTTTTGGTAGAAATGTGTTCAAAGGTTTCTTTATCACGCGGAATTTTTACAGGCGAAGAGGTTCTGCTTTCCACACCAATTATTTGAGCATCATTTGTCAGATAATTTTTCATCTTATTTCCGAAACTTTTAAATCCTTCCTGTAAACAAAAAGCAATATTTGTTGGTAAAAAATCACGCATTTCTACTGAAACCAAACCCGGCTGATACGAAGTATCCAATAATGATGCTGAAACTTTTTTATTGACAAAATCCTGCATTTTTTGCGCCGGAGCAGTCTGTGTTTTTCCCGCAAGCTGCCATGCTTTTTGTTCGACACTCTTTTGAAATTCCATTCCTGCTAAAGCTCCAAATTGATTAAAATTATTCCAATCATTTTCATCAACCGCAACTACCATTCCTGAATTGGCATAAGGCGAATCACGTTTGGATGGTGACATACCGTTTACTACAATTTCCTGTTGATCAGTTGCAGCAGGGACAATAAATCCGCCTGGGCACATGCAAAATGAAAACACTCCTTTTTGATAAGTTCCAATTTTCACTTGTTCCACCAAACTATAAG
>JAYVPA010000151.1:0-18012 GCA_043757615.1 Sphingobacteriales bacterium
GTTTTAGGTGCCGTATTCGGCTGTCTGATTGTGTTATGGCTTAAGGACTGGAGAACGTGTTATTTAGTGGGAGGTTTAATGGGTTTTGCATTATTAATCTTAAGAATCAGTGTATATGAATCCGGCATGTATTTATCTGTAAAAGAAAAAACAAATAACCTGGGAAATTTTATGATACTTTTTAAAGACAGGAGAAAGCTGATAAAATATGTGTCGATTGTTGTATTAGCTATTCCAATCTGGTATGTAGTACAATTATACGCTAAATATTCGCCGGAACTGGCAGATTCACTCGGACTGCATTATGACGATAAAAAGAGCGTTGCCATATATGCAATCATGGCCGTGTATTCAGGTTTAACTATAGGTGACGTGAGCTGTGGTTTATTGTCCAATTATTTAAAAAGCAGGAAGAAAGCAATCATAACATACATCATCTTGCTTATATGTGTTATCTTGTTGTTCTGGTGGGTCGGAAAAATAAATATGACCACTTTTTATACGATGATTTTCATGTTAGGTTTTGCTATTGGTTACTGGGCCGTCTTTCTGAGCACGGCAGCTGAATCTTTTGGTATAAATATTCGCTCTACTGTAAGCAACACAGCACCTAATTTTGTTCGTGGTTCTGTTATTGGCATTAATCTTCTTTACTCCACATTAAAAATAAATTTTGAATTTTCTACACAAGCTGCAAATCTAACGGTTGGTGCTATCTGCATAGGAATTTCAATTATGGCATGGACGCAACTGGAAGAAACTTTCAACAAAGACTTAAATTATGTTGAATAATTATTAATTATTGAATCTTAGTTGCATCCTTTTTTTGAAAATTAACAAACATTCACTATTTTTAGCACAAATTATAACCAAATGAAAACCAAACTGAACTATTTTCTACTTGCTGTACTGTTTTTTGCTATGGCAAATACAACTTTTGCTCAAAGAGTAAAGAAAAATTCCAGTGTTGATGTTGCAGCAAACTCTGCAAACGGAACAATGGATGCAAAAACTGCAAAGAAATACTATAACCTTGAGACAAAAAAGTACTTAAAAGACTGGAGCATTACCATTCATGGTGGTGTTACTTCACCTTTTACAGATATTAGAAGTTATGACTGGGTTCGTCAGACAAAAAAACCAAGTGAGTTACAATGGGGTGCAGGCTTAGGCTTGACAAAAATGTTTAACAGTGCCTTCGGTTTAAATCTTGACTACACGCTTGGAAAATTAGTAGGCAGAACTGTTGAACGTGGTGGTTTCGCAGAAGACAGACAATATTGGAAACAATTAGGATTTGACCAACCTGTTTATTTCAAAACAAATATTTTTCATCAGGCTTCAGTTAACTTCTATATTGATTGGTTAGGTTTAGGTACATCTTATAACAAGTTTATTAAATCTCAAATTACAGGAAAACCAATCAAATCAAGAAAATTTGGTTTCTACACAAAAATTGGTGTTGGTTTAATCCGTCTTTCATCTCAAATCTATAATGTAGCTGACGATAAGCCAATTGCTGGTAATCAATATGTTAGAGGTTATACAAATAAATTTACAGAAGTTGTTTTTCCTTTAGGATTTGGAATGAAATTCAAATTATCTAAAGCATTTGATATGAGTCTTGAAGGTAACTTCGTATTTACTAATACAGATAAAATTGATGCTTTCAACTTCTCTACTAAAGTAAACAGCAATGGTAATGTTGTAAACTCCTTATCTAAAATCAATAGAGATGCTTATGCTTACGTGAATGTAGGCTTTTCTTATAAATTCGGACGTATTGGTTCTCAAAAAGAACATGTCGAATGGGTAAACCCTATAGCGTTTATTATGGCTAACACACCAAAACCTAAAGAATTAAATATAAAAGATACAGATAATGATGGTGTTTTAGACATCTTGGATAAAGAACCGACTACACCTGATGGTTATGCTGTAGATTCTCATGGTGTAACACTAGACAGCGATAAAGATGGTTGCCCTGATACTAAAGACCCGGAACCATTCTCATCTCCTGCTTTCCCTATTGTTGATTGTAAGAATGTATTACCTTCTGCTCCTTCGGTTACAGAAACAACTACTGATATAACAACTAAAAAAGCTGTCCCTTACGATGACGAAGCGATTAACAAGAAAATACAAAAAGTAGAAGAAAATGTCTGGAAACTAACTTCTATCTATTTTGATATAAACAAATTTAATGTTAATTCACCTGCGTCTGATGAATTGAAAAAAGTAGGTTTAGTGATGTCAACAAATCCTGACTTAAGAGTAAATGTGAAAGGAAATACAGATGTTAGAGGTTCAACCGATTTCAACCAAAAACTTTCTGAAAACCGTGTAAATGCAGCTATTAAATACCTGAAAGATCATTATGGTATTACTGAAGACAGATTCGTTAAATTACCAATGGGTAAATCTGATCCTCTAGTTAAAGATGCAGTTAACGACAATCAACATCAGTCTAACAGACGTGTTGACTTCTCACCTGTCAGATAATTCATAAAACAATAAATAAAAAACCTGTTAGTTTGCTAACAGGTTTTTTTTTGAAATATTCATCTGCATGAAGAATGAAATCAGGTACAACAATCAATTGCCTTTTATCAGAAATGATATACATGGAAATTTATGTATAGATGATGAATTTGTATTTGACAAAAAGAAAGATAAGCTTCCTTTTGAAAATTTGTTTAAATGGATAATATCAGCAAATCCTCAGCGCAAGGAAAAGAAAACAGATACGTTCAAACCTGAAGTTATCTATTCTGCAGAATTCCTGAAAACAAAAGAAGATGAAATTGTATGGCTTGGCCATTCATCATTCTATATACAATTAAATGGAATCAACATACTTACTGATCCTGTTTTCTATGATTTGACTCCTTTTTTGCGCCGCAGACATGCATTACCATGTAATATTCATCAGTTTAAAAACATAGACTATATCTTACTTTCACACGGCCACCGTGATCATTTTGATGAGCCAACTTTAAAAAAATTAGCGAAACAAAATCCGGATTGTGAAGTGCTTTGTCCCTTAGGTTTTGAGAAAATGCTTCAAAAACTTGGTTTCAAAAAAATACAGGAAGCTGCATGGTGGCAGCAATATAATATAGATGGATTAGATATTGTTTTTCTTCCCGCAAAACATTGGAACCGCAGATTGATTACTGATTATAATACAACGCTCTGGGGCAGTTTCAGCATACGGACTAAAGACAAATCCATCTATTTTGCTGGCGATACAGGTTACGATAAACATTTTAAAGAAATCAATAACCACTTTAATGGCTTTGATGTTTGTTTAATGCCCGTGGGTGCATACAAACCGAAATTCGTAATGGAGTGGGCACATACAACACCGGAGGAATCTGTACAGGGTTTTCATGAATTAAATGGAAAAACATTTATTCCGATGCATTACGGAACATTCGACTTGAGTGATGAACCTGCCTCTGAACCTAAAAAAATATTACAAAAACTGGAGAAAGAAAAATTAATCAACGGAATCTTGAAAGTATTGAATGCTGGAGAAGTATTCTTTATAAAGTAATAGTAATTTCGATTCACAACTCATAATTCTAATTCATAATTATTTTCTAGCCTTCATCATAGTTTACCACACAATCAGTTTGCGGATGCGACTGGCAAGTCAAAATAAAGCCTTCTTCAATTTCTTCTTCTGTTAATGGTTCATCGTCATCCATCTCCACTTTTCCTTCAATTAATTTTGCTTTACAGCTGCAGCACGCAGCAACTCTGCACGCATATGGCGGGTCCAAATCAGCATTGATAGCAGCTTCTAAAATAGTTTCGCCATTGTTTACAGTTATCTCGTGAGTATTCCCGTCTAATATTACTTTTACTGAATATGCCATGTTAATTATCTTGGTTCAAAGATATGAAAGGGTGCGAATTAAACAAAAGATTGTAATATTAGTTTACGTAGGTTAATTACTTTTTTACAAAATCGGATTTCGTATATTTACTCAGCAAACAAATAAAATAATGCAAACTACAATTATTCGCAACGGTCTTTATTTTGACGGACTTGGAAATAAAGGAATTAAAAAAGATGTTGTTATCAAAGATAATAAGATTGATTCCGTTTCAAACAAAGCACCGGTTATAGAAAATGCAAAAGAAATTGATGCAACAGGTCAATGGGTAATGCCGGGTTTACTGGATATTCACGCCCATTACGATGCAGAATTGGAAGTAATGCCTGCATTAGAAGAATCGGTTCGACATGGTGTAACAACTGTAGTTATTGGTAATTGCTCCTTATCTGCTGCGCTTGGAAAAGACACAGAAATCGTGGATTTATTTGCGCGCGTAGAAAATATTCCTGCAAAAGTATTAAGCAAATGGATGATTGGAAATATGAAATGGAAAAATGTGCGTGAATACTACGAACATTTAGATACTGTTCCTGTCGGACCAAATATCGCATCGTTTCTTGGTCATTCTAATATTCGCATGGCAGTAATGGGTCTGGACAGAAGTTTTATGGTGAAAAATGCAAGTGAAGAAGAATTGCAGCAAATGGAAAAAATTGTTGCTGAAGCTATGGAAGTTGGTTATTTAGGTATGTCGATTGATATGCTGCCATTTCATCGCTGGGCAGGTGTTTACAGTGAAAAATATTTAGGCTTATCTGTTCCTTCACAACGCGCAGCAAAATCTGAATACAAACGTTTATCAAATGTATTGCGCAAATATAATCGTGTTTTACAAATCACACCAAACGCGATTGAAAAAACTTCGTTTGCAACCATCATGAGATTAAGCCAGGGTGGTTTTTTTAAGAAAAGTTTAAAGACAACTATTGTTGCAGCATTGGATTTAAAATCAAATGAAAGAATTTATAATCTGCTCAAACTTTTGGGTTTTATTGGCAATAATATATTACGTACAAAAATGAAATTCCAGACATTGTCTGTACCATTCTTAAATTACGGCGATGGTCCTGTTTCTCCTTTATTTGAAGAATTTCCTTCGATGATAAAAGCAATCAGTTCTACTGAAGATGAACGACATACTATGTTTAATGATCCTGAGTTTAGAAAAATATTTGTAAAAGAATGGAATCATAAATCAACATCTGTATTTCCAAAAGCATTAAAAGAAATGTGGATTGTAAAGTCACCGGTTGCAACTCATGTAGGAAAAAATTTCGAACAGGTTGCAAAAGAAGCAAATGTTGAACCAGTGGAACATTTTATGAATTTACTGGCAGAACACGATACGCGTATTCGCTGGAAATGCGAAACATCTAATCACAGAGAAAGTGTACGAATGGAGCTGATGTCAGATAAACACTGCCTTCCCGGTTTCAATGATTCGGGTGCTCATAATTTAAACATGGCTTTTCATGATGGCGGTCTGCATTTACTAAAACAATCCGTAAACAATTCTGATATTCTTCCGATTGAAAAAGCGATTCATCGTATTACAAAAGAAGCAGCTGATTTCTTCGGAATTGATGCAGGTGATATTTCTGTTGGCAAACGTGCAGACTTAGTAATCATTGACCCGAAAAAATTAGAAAGCGATTTAAATACAGAACCTATCGAAGATTATCATCCGCATTTTGAAGGCTCCTACCGTTTAATAAAACGAAGCGGTAAAGTCGTGCAGCATGTTTTCATCAACGGAAATAAAGCATACACAAACAACGGTGTAGTTGCCTTCCATGAAGACTTAGGAAAGAAAAAAATATTTGGTCAGTTGCTGAGAAGCCAGTGGAATTAATTCTATTTTCACTAATTTTATAAATAAATGAAGTTAGTGTGACAGAAAAGAATTAGTTATGAATTAAATAAATCATTTCCATTTGGATTTCTGTAAAAGACAAAACTAAAAACTAAAAAAAACGCGATTGTAACAAATTGATATGTTTCCATTGAAATAAATTTGATTCAAAGTTAGATAATACCTACTACAATAAGCTTACAGAATTTTAGATTATATTTATAACATTACAAGATTTTTCTTCAAAATTATTGACATTGTTTATGTTTTACTACGATGTTACAGACCTGTCATTGTTGACTTTTTATTCTTTCTAACTACAAGATTGTTCTGCCCAAAACTTTCCCGATTACAACTATAATAAAGGGAAACAGGTTTTTGAACAAAAAGAATCAAGATTTGATGTATCTTTTGAGTTTTACATTAAATATGTAATTTTTTTTGAGAATTGTATAAGATTTCAATATGTATTGTACTATATATTTGGAACATGCGTACAAAAAAACTACCTCGTATTCTATTTTTCAGCGTTATAACAATTGTTACTTTATTTATTGCAGCAAGCATATTTGTTCCATTAATTCTGAATAACAAAATAAAAGACAAACTGGAGGAGGCTGTGGCAACTCAATCTCACGGGAAATACATATTACATATTGACAAGGTAAATATCAGTTTATTCAGTTCGGCACTGCATGTAAGCGGTTTAAAATTAACACCTGTAAAAGAAAAACGTCCTCCTGCTGCTACTTATGCGGTTTCTGCAGCTGAAGTAAATTTTATAGGATTTAAAATATGGTCGTACATCACTAACAAGGATCTAACAATAAGCACGCTTGAAATAAAAGAATCGGCTGCATCTGTCTATAAAAACAAGGAAACTAAAAAAAGCACGCCTGATTCCACTAAGAAGCAATCCGTATATTCTGTAATTAAAAAATCTTTACATTCCATTTCTGTTGCTGATATAAGAATTAATAATGCCAATATTAAAATCTATGATAACCCAGATGATTCGCTGCCTGTAACAAGCACCAGCGAAAATCAATTGATTGTTACAAATTTCACTATCAATGAAAAAGCTGAACAGCAGCAACGTGCATTTTTATCTGATACATTTCAATTGATATTGAAACGATTTTCTATAACTACAGCTAATAATCTTTCTACATTCAGCATCCGAAAAATTACTGCTTCCTATAATGACTCCACATTTATATTGGATTCCATACAACTGACGCCAAATTACAGTAAGAAAGAGTTTGGAGCAAAAGCAGGACATCAGACAGACAGGATTGTGATATCTATTGGAAAAGCATCGTTTGAAAAAATGAATATGAAAGCGCTTTTTGAAAAAAGCAGTTTCGAAGCCGAACTTTTGAGAATAACGGATTTTGACCTTGAAGCATATCGCGATAAAAACGATCCGCCGATTATCAAAACTGCCATATCTCTTCAGCAAAAATTGAAACAACTTCCTGTAACCACGAATATCGGGAAAGTGTACATCAACAATATGAATATTGTGTACGAAGAAGTAGCAAAAGATGCTCCTGAACCCGGAATAATTACTTTTAATAAACTGAACGGAACTGTTACGGGATTAACCAGTAATCCTTCTTTATACGGAAAGGAAAAACTTGAACTGAGAGCTGTTTGCCAATTCATGAATACAACGAAACTTCAGGCATATTATATTTTTCCCTTAAACACAGACCAGATGGTTTTTGATTGCGGGGGAAGATTAAATGAAATGCCCTTAAGTGTAATTAATAAAATACTGACACCGAATGCGCATCTTCTGATAAAAAACGGCACTGTAGACTCCGCTGTACTGGCTTTTCATGCGGACCAGGAAGGTGCAGTGGGTACGATGAGCACTTCATACCACGATCTGAAAATAGAACTACTGAAGAAAGATAATAATCATGGACCATACGAAGGTTTGCTTTCTTTATTGTTCCGCATAATTTTTATCAAGAAAGATAATCCCAAGAAAAACAGGGATGTAAGAACATCGGAAATAAATTACAAATATGATCAGAAGCGTTTTATATTCAGTTATTCATGGCAGGCTATTTTAAGTGGAATAAAACCAACTATAGGGATACCAAACAAAGTAATGAAGAAAAAAAAGAAGTCGTCCTAATTTATTCGGGTAAGCGTTTCAGTAATGCCTTTATTCGTCGTAAAACAAATTCTGCTTTTTGCTGATAAGTAATGCGTATCATATCTTTTTTCCATACACCTTCCTGGAGGTTGTAGACAAATGTTTCGTCCTGTATTTTAGAGAACTCTCCTTTCTTTTTCGACCAGCTTATCTGGTCTTGTATCAGGGATGCTTTTTCATCTGCAAATGACTGTGACCTTACTGTTTCAAACACCACATTCAGCATGCTGTCCATTTGTATAAGAAATGTCCTGGAACAAGGAATTGAATCAGGTTTTATACTCAGACACTGTTTGTACTGCGTTTCTATTTGATCAATGGTTTTGGAGAGCTGTGCTTGTGCATTTACCGAAAATGCAAAAAGAAAAAGAGAAAGTTGGGAGATTTTAAAAAAGTTCATATACAAAAATAAACAGTTGAAAATTAGCCTGCAATATCCGGATGGTAAAGATTCGTTAAATATCTGATGAAGCATGCATTGATATCATAGACAAAGCAAAAAGTATGCCCGTTAAAATCAAAAAGGGAGTCAGTAATTTTTTATTTGCTTTTGCTTTTTCATCGTCTGAATATTGCAGGAAGCTATGTACGTAAACCGGAAACTTTGTTTCGCTGCCAACTGTTTTTGAAACGCCATAATATATGATTGCAAATGTAGGAATCGCCAATAACTTACCCAATGCTTTTCCTTCCATGCCGCCAGACATGTGGGATAAGGTATGATTGGAACTGTGTGCAAATGCAGCAGAAAACGTATACAACAGAGCAACGATAACGAGCATGATAACGATAATATAGGCGCTTAAAAATAAATTGGCGTTAAAGCGACCTTTGTTGCCGTCACCGCCGCGCTGTGAGATTTCATAATACTGCGAACCGTATAATGCTTCCAGGAATGTCATGCTGTTGATTTTAGTTTTCTAAATTAATAAAAACTCAAATCATTCTTTTTCTTTTTTATTGAACACTGGCTCTAAGAGATTATAAATTAATAAGCCGGATAATGCGCCGACAGACCAGATAGAAACAAAATCTACTGCACGGATATTACTGTTTGCTGTTATTCTTGTAAATGACCCGATAGCTATTACCAGCATGATGGCGATTACTGCTCTTCTTTTTTTATTGTTTAACATGGGTTGCTTTTTGTTGGATTTAAAGTTTAAAGTTAATCAAAAAGTATAAACCGAAGTGAAAGCCGTCATCTCGAATGAAATGAGAGATCCCGAATAGTTTTAGAGGGTCTGTCTCATCATCGGGATTCCTCACTTCGTTCGGAATGACGTGGTATTCGTTTCAGTAATTTCCATCTATAAGAAATTTTATCTCGTATAAAGATTGAGCACTAAAAATCTTCATTATCACTTAAATCATTCCAAAGTGGATTTATTGAATTAATCAAAACTTCTTTTTTGTCACGCCGCCATTTTTTTAATTCTTTTTCTCTTGCTATTGCTTCATCAATTGTTGATAAAAATTCATAGTAAACCAAGTAATGCAAATTGTATTTATAACTGAAACTGTTTTTATTTAAATCGCTTTTATGCTCTTGTATTCTGTCATATAAATTTCCCGTCACTCCAATGTATAAAGTAGTCTTATTTTTGTTTGTCAAAATATATACACAGCCACCACGTTGCATATAATAAATATAAATATTTTAATTGTATTAAAATATTGCATTTATTTAGCGGGATTTCTCTCTACGTTTGGAATGATGTGGTGTAGTTTTGGAAGAGGTTTCATTGATGGGATTTCTCCTATCGTCGAAATGACCTGGTATTAATAAAAAAGGTCAACCTCTGCGGTTGACCTTTAAACTTTTAATCTACTTGCTGTGATTAAAATCCTTTTTTTGCTACTCCGTCAGCTAATGCTTTTAATGCATTTGCTTCACTTAAGATAGCCGCCATTTTATTGCCTTTACCATCATTGCCGCCAGCCATATAACCACCTCTTGATGTTTTAGTGATTACTGCATCATGCATAGGTACATTTTTTTCTTTCGTTTTAAGGCAGTAAGCCTTGATCATTTTCGATGTGTCCATTTTTATTTGTTTTATAGATTATAAATATGTTGTCCAAATTTAATAAACTATCTCACATTACAGCGGAAATCCGTTTATCAGCCTATAATCTACTAACATTCGCTGAATTTCCATTTTTTAATCAAAATACTGATTATCAGACATTTAACAAAAAATAGCCTTATTCAGCCAAAATATTGTTCATAATTTTTGTCTGATGTCTGATGGATTCCTGGTGAATTGCCTCCATCATATCCTTGACAAAGTCTTCCGTCAGTTCCTTTTTAGCCGCTTTTTTCACTCTGTCATGGATGATTTCATCCCATCTGTTCGTCTGTAAGATGGTAATTCCGTTATCGCGTTTAAACTCTCCTATCTTGCGCGCAATGTCCATACGCTCGCCCATAATCTCTAAAAAGTAATTATCTATACGGTCAATCTGTGCACGTAAAGCTTCCAGCTGGTTTTCCGCGAAGTTATCCAGCTTACTGCTACGAACTACCAACGATGCTAATAGCTCACCTAAACGTTCAGGTGTAATTTGCTGAGCGGCATCACTCCAAGCATTGTCCGGGTCGCGGTGCGATTCTATCATCAGACCGTCGAAATCTAAGTCTAACGCCTTTTGTGAAACAGAAGCAAGCAATTCTCTTGAACCGCAGATATGTGACGGGTCGACGATAATCGGCATATTCGGATACAAACGACGCATTTCGATAGGCAATTCCCACATGGGTTTGTTGCGATACTTGGATTTCTCATAAGAAGAGAAACCGCGGTGAATAGCGCCCAGTTTAGTGATACCAACAGCGTTTAGTCGCTCCATACTGCCCAACCACAACTGCAGATCAGGATTGATAGGATTTTTGACCAATACCGGAATGTCAACGCCACGTAAGGCGTCAGCGATTTCCTGAACGGAAAATGGATTTACGGTAGTACGTGCACCTATCCAGAGAATATCTACGCCTGCTGCCAACGCATCTTCTACGTGTTGTGCGGTTGCTACTTCAACAGTAGTTGGTTTTCCAATCAGTTTACCGGCATTAACCAACCATTCTAATCCAACTTTGCCGATGCCTTCGAACATGCCCGGTCGTGTACGCGGTTTCCAGATGCCTGCACGCAATACGTGGATGCCTTTGTTGGCAAGACGCTGTGCTGTTTCCGTCATTTGTTCTTCGGTTTCGCAAGAACAAGGTCCTGAAATGATGACAGGTCTTTCAAGATTGAAACCCCAGTCTTTCAGAGGCACGATGTTTAAGTTACTCATATTGCAAAGTTATTTGATATTGTTTATTAGTGTTTTGAATCTATTTTATTAATTGAATAAGTTTTATTGAATTTATCCCTTATTTACTAAATTAAAATGTTCAACAATGGGAAATGGCTCGTAGAAATGATGCAGCAGCGTTTTCCATTCAAGGTAGTCTGCTGAATTTCTGAAATCTGTCATATGATTTTCAAGTCTTTCCCATTTTATCAGTAACAGATACTGATTTTCATGTTCAATGCATTTATTCAGTTCATGTTCGATGTAACCTTTCGCTCTTTTTATGATTGCTGATGCCGTAATAAAACAACTTTCAAACGCTTCCGTTTGAGTTGGTTTTATGTGTAACATTACAGCTTCTAAAATCATTTTTTAAAATATTTTAAAACACATAGACACATAGTTTTTTTATAAAGACTAAATGGTTTGTACCGTTCAGTTCATTATTCATAGTTACACATGAGCCATTCATCAAAAATGAATGCTATGTTTTATCTATATTTTCTTTTTACTTCTTATTTCTATGTGCCTATGTGTTTAATAGTTATTTTAATATTTTCCTGATTTCATTCGCACTATTCATGAACTCTTTGAGTTCTTCCGTTTTGTTTTTATTTATCAGGTTTCTGAAGTGATACATTTTTTCGATGTAGGTATCCATTACTTCTAATAAATAATTTTTGTTTTGCTGAAAAATAGGTGCCCACATTTCAGGTGAACTTTTTGCGAGACGCACCGTACTTTCAAAACCACCTCCGGCCATTTCTAAAATTGCTTCTTCATCTTTTTCCTTTTCCAATACAGTTGCTGCCAGCACAAAAGAACTGATGTGTGAAATATGCGAAATATACGCAGCGTGCATATCATGCTGATGTGCATCCATGTATTTGATGCGCATACCTAACACATTATACATTTTTTCTACTAAGACAACTGCTTCTTCATTGCTGTTTTCTTTGTCGCAGATGATACATACTTTACTTCTGAACAAATTATCAATTGCTGCTGCCGGTCCGCTGTTTTCTGTACCTGCCATCGGATGCGAGGACACATATTGTTTTCTGTTCGGATGGTCTTTAATCGCATCGATAATAATTCCTTTGGTAGAACCCATATCAGTAATTACCTGATGCGGTTTTACATTATCCAGCACAAATTTTAATTCATCTATCAATACATTTACAGGGACAGTCAGTATAATTAAATCTGTTTGCGCAATGGCTTCGTTTTTGGAAACAATTTTATCGACTAATCCTAATTCTAAAGCGAGTTCACAAGTTTTCTGACTGCGACCAACACCCAGAATTTCCGAACTGAAATTAGCTGTACGAAAATCTTTTGCTGCCGAACCTCCAATTAATCCTATACCGAATATTGCTACTTTCATTTTTATCTTTTTAAAACCGCAAAGATTTTAAGGCTTTCGCAAAGATCACAATGTCTTTGCATACTTTGCGCAATTACTTTTCTTGCTTTGCGGTTATTCCTTCAATTTTTTTATTCTTTCTAATGCGTTGGACAAATCATTTTCCGGACTGCATAATGAAATACGAATGTAGCGGTCACCATTGCTGCCGAAAATAAATCCAGGAGTGATAAATACATTTGCTTCATGCAATACTTTTTCCGTCATATCTTCTACATGATTATATTTCTCAGGAATTTTTGCCCATAAAAACATGCCTATCTGATTCTTATCATACGTACATTCTAAAGCATCCATGATATCATAAGCAAATCCACGACGTTTTTTATATTCGTTATTACGTAGCTCATGCCATTCATCACTGTTGTTCAATGCAGCGATTGCTGCATGCTGCAAGGGCAAGTACATGCCGCTATCAACATTGCTTTTCACTTTTAAAATAGTATCAATGTATTCCTTCGCACCTGACACCAATCCCATACGAGCACCTGCGAGGTTATGCGATTTGCTTAATGAATTTAATTCTAGACAAACATCCTTCGCTCCTTCAGTCTGAAAAACAGAAACAGGTTTGCCTTCATTCAGGACCAAACTGTATGGATTATCATTGACAATTAATATTTTAAATTCATTTGCAATTTCTATCAGCGTTTTAAAAATCTCTTTACTGCCTTTCGCACCAGTTGGCATGTTCGGATAATTTATCCAGATCAGTTTTGCTGCTCTTAAAACGTCTTCACTGATTTTAGAAAAATCAGGTGCCCAGTTATTTGCTTCATCTAAATCATATGTTACAGGAATCGCACCTGCTAAATAAGTGGCAGAAGAATACGTCGGATAACCGGGATTAGGAACTAAAACTTTATCGCCAGGATTTAAGAATGCATTTGAAATATGTGAGATGCCTTCTTTAGAACCTAACAATGGTAAAATTTCTGTTGCCGGATTTAATTCAACCTCGTAGGTTGAATTGTACCAATCGCTCATTGCTTTGCGCAATTCAGGAATACCTATATAACTTTGGTAGCCATGGTTCTTTACATTTTCTGCTGAATTTTTAAATGCATCAATAGTTCCCTGAGACGGTGCCTGATCAGGATTACCGATACCAAGATTAAGAATATTTTTCCCTGCTGCACGCAGCTGAGCAATCTGTTTCAACTTTTGTGAGAAGTAATATTCATTGATATTATTTAATTTATGTGATGCTTCGATAATCATTTTAAAACTCTTTATTTCCTTGTTTGTATTCACCTAATATTTTTAATTCTTTTGTCAGCGGTTCAATTTCTGTCAGCATTTTTTTGTACTCATTTGCATTATCAAATTCTAAATCTGCATACATATAATATTGCCATTCTTCACCAACCACAGGCAGAGACTGAATCTTTGTAAGGTTAATATTATGATTTCCTATTATCGTTAATACGTTTGCTAAACTTCCGGCGGTGTGATGCGCACGAAAAGAAATAGAAGATTTATTGATAGTCGATGGTCGATGGTCGATGGTCGATGGTTTGCATAAAACTAAAAAGCGTGTGAAATTTCTTTTGTTATCATGTATATCAAAAGCAATAATTTCCAACTCAAAAATCTCTGCCGCACGTTTGCTCGCTACTGCCGCACGATGCTTAATATGGTTATCTTTTATATCTTTTGCGCTTAATGCAGTATCATTCGATTCTACCAATTGTATATCAGGATAGTTTTCAAAGAAACCATGACACTGTAATAATGCCATGGGATGTGAATGAATTTCTTCTATCTGTTCAATAGATTGATTTGGTAAAGCCATCAGATTCATTTCAATCCTCAGATATACTTCACCAACGATTTCCAGATTTGAATTTCGTAAATGCGCGTAGTTTGGCAAGATAGAACCGGCTAAAGAATTTTCAATTGCACAAACTGCATAATCTGCTTCGCCTTTTTCCATCACATCAAATAATCTTGGGAAACTGGCGCATTCAACGGTTTCGATCTCTTCTCCAAAAAACTGTATCGCAGTAATTTCATGGAACGATGCTTCAAATCCTTGTATGGCTATTTTTGGTTTCATATTTGTCTCAATAAAAAAGTCCCGAAATTACTCGAGACTTGTTATACTTTATTTTAACTACAGTATTATTTGTCTCGCTTAGGTGCGAAAAAAGTAATAACCGTAGAAATATATTTTGTTCATAACACAAATTAATATAGAATTTGTTTAAAATGCAACTATTTCAATATTAAGTCATAGTTAAGCAAAAAAACTAAATGGAAAAATAGTTGTTATTTCAATTACATATTTTATAATTGCATTTCGAATTCACTATAAACGGTGAAAGCATCCAAAGATTCTATGACGCCTGAGCAAAAACTATCCTATTGCGACACGCAATATCCTGTTATACTGGTAAGTGGTCTTGGTTTTCATGACCATAACAGGTTATTGAGTTACTGGGGTACGATTCCTGATTATTTAAAACTGCATGGCTGTGATGTATATACTGCCTATCAGGAAGCTTTCATTTCTATTCCTGATAATGCCATTAAATTAAAATATCGGATTTTAGATATTCTGGAAAAAACGAAGAAAGATAAAATCAATATCATTGGCCATTCAAAAGGCGGATTGGAAGCAAGATACCTGGCGAGTCGTTTAGGAATGGATGAGCACGTGTCGAGTATTACCACTTTAGGTTCACCACATAGAGGAACACATCTTGCAGATATTATTTTAGGACGTTTACCCTTACCTAAATTTGCAACAGCCCGTCTGGTCAATTTATATGCCACTTTAATGGGTGACACCCGACCTGATAGCTTGCGTGCTGTGGTGCAGGTAACCACTGAAGGCATGAAGCAGTTTAATGATGAAGTGCCAGATTCATCTAAAGTTTACTATCAGAGTTATGCCAGCCATGTAAATAAAGAATACCCGAATATCCTATGGAAAACAATGGCCTATATTATCCGTGAATATGAAGGTCGAAATGACGGAATGGTCGGTATTGAATCTTCTAAATGGGGCAACTATCGCGGCCTTATCAGCAGTGCTTCAGCACCATCTGTCAGTCATAGTGATATGGTTGGATTAACCCAGTTTTTTGGCAATACCAAATTTGATGCAAAGCAATTTCTTGCGGATGTAATCAATGATTTGAAGATGAGGAATCATTGATATTCGCTTCTACTGTAACACTGATTTTATTTTTGGCATTTTTATTGATATATTTAATAAAATTTAGAGCATGCGTTTAATTCTGTTTTTTAATTTTCTGTTGATTTCTGTAAGCGGAGTTTTTTCGCAAAACTATAATTTAGATGCCTATAATTTCCATGAATCTATAGTGGAAGCACAGCAGAATGTTGGAAAAGAAGTTTATTATTTTAATGAAAAGGCTACGGATTTAAACTTAAAAATTTTAAAATTTGAATTAAATAAAAGCATCGCTTTTATAGACAGTCTGAAAGTGTATAATAATGAAATGGCTTATTTCAATGCTGCTAAAAAATTATTTGCATTATACAAAGATCTATCAGAAAATGAATATCTGCAGTTGTTGAAAATCATCGAAGATCCTGATTTGGATTTTAAAGATTTTAAAATTAAAAAGCAAAAGATTTTTGACGCAATGAGAATTAAGACGGCTGCCGTTTATCCTGAATTTAATGCAGCACAGGAAGCGTATTGTAAAAAATATGGAATTAAATTAGAATAACCTATATCAAAAAATTTTATGAAACATTTTTTTATTTTATGTATTGCAGTCATTACTTCATTTTCTGTTTTTGCAACTAATAGTGATGATGCTTTGGCTTATAATGATAAGATAGTTAGCGAGCAAACAAAAATCGGTGAACGGATTCTTGCTTTTTCTACTGACCCAAATGAATTCTCCCTAAAACAAATTAAAACGCAGTCTGATGAAAGTCTATCTGTATTAAGCAGTATGAAACCTATTGATGGTAATAAAGATTTCTTAAATGCAGCAAAAGCATTGTTTAAATTTTACGGAAGTATCACAAAAGACGAATACAAAAAAATACTGGCTATATTACAGCAAAAAGATAAATATTCGCAAGAACAGCTCAATGCAAAGATTGGTGAATACACTGCATCTATTTCTAAAAAAGAAAATCCATTAGATAATAATTTCCAGACAGCACAAATTGCATTTGCTAAAAAATACGGCTTCACCTTGCGTAAAAATGAATTAGAAGATAAGTTCAAGGAGGCAAAAGAAAATTAATTTATTTCTCTATCCAAAAGCATTTACGTTTTAATTTCCCTTCAAAATCAAACGGTGTAGTTTGTTTTGTAATATCTTTTATTTTCTGTGATGATAATTTATCTGTTTCTAATTCGAAGTTGCGGTAATTTGTACTAAATACTAAAATGCCTTTTGTGTCTAAAATACCAAGACACTGATTGATGATGGTAGTATGGTCGCGTTGAATATCCAGCACATCTTTCATGCGTTTACTATTAGAAAATGTTGGAGGATCAAGTATTATTAAATCATACGAATCCGGTTCAATCGTCTTTAAATATTGCAATACATCTTCCTGTATAAAATCATGTTTTTTGTCATCGTATAATTTATTGTATGTCAGATTTCGTTTCGCCCAATTGATATATGTCTTAGATAAATCTACGGTCGTAATCTTTTTTGCATTTCCCGAAGCTGCATACACAGTAAAACTTCCGGTGTAGGAAAACAAATTCAACACACGTTTTCCATCAGCAATTTCTTTTACTTTTTTTCGAGTAAGACGATGATCCAAAAATAATCCTGTATCTAAATAATCAGATAAGTTGACGATAAAACTCAACCCATTTTCATCAACAATCAGTTCTTTCTTTTCCTGTTTTAATTTAGAATATTGCTGCTCTCCTTTCTGACGTTCACGTAGTTTCAGAAACACATTCTCTTTTTCTGTATTAAATACTTTCTGAATAATCTCCAGTGAAGTATTCAGCCATGTTTCATATTCCACTTCATTCAGTTTATGTTTGCTTTTGTATTCAGCAACATAAATCAAATCTTTGTACACATCAATAATAAAAGGGAATTCAGGCAAATCTACGTTATAGACACGAAAACAAGAAACATTTTGCTTTCGTGCAATTTTACCGATGTGTTTATACACTTTAGATAAACGGTTTTCAAAAGCTATAAACTTATCTTCCATATTTTAATTAGCTGATTTTGTAATTAGCTAATCAGCTAATTAACGTATTCCCTTAATTATGCCTTCTTCTTTAGGTTCGCAACAAACTGACCAACGATAGTTCTTACAGGTTCGCTCCACCATTGCTGCAACATGGTTTTCATCTCAAAATCAGAAATAGAGCTGATGGATTTCAACT
>JAYVPA010000152.1:0-4693 GCA_043757615.1 Sphingobacteriales bacterium
CCAGAGAACGTAAAACGTTTGATAAATTTATTAACAGGTAAACAAACTACTTAAAGGGATTTCTTGCAATATATTCCGCAGGCTTGATGCGGTTTAAGAAATAAGGTAATGAAGCATTTGCCAGTCTGCTATTCATTTTAAGATAGGCATGTAATGCTTTTGGTTCGGCGCCAATAGTGGTTTTTATTTCAGTAGCAGTTCTGCCGAAATGTATATTCCTTTTTCCTTTCCCGATAGCAAATTTCACAAAATCGAGTAACATTCTGTTATACAGTTTATACTCTCTGTTGATGTCGTAATTCAATCCGATATAATGCACGTGTAATGTCGTAATATCTACATGAAATAAACAGGCAAAACTCACTAATTCATCTTTTAAATAATACCCAAGTATGGCACATTCGTCACCATACAATAATTTCATCTGTTCAAAGAAATCAATATTCAGTGTTGCCATATTAAATGCCACATGGTTCACTACGTTGTTATATAATTTCCCTAATGATTCTTTTTCTTGACGAATATCTTCTAAAGAAAATTCTTTTTGAATAATCTCATTGGAAACCGTCAGCACTTTCTTAGCACGAACTCTGTATTTAGATGATAAGGCATTTATATAATCATTAAAAGATTTCCATGATTCGTCAACTGACATAAACATATCGGGTTCCGTATTAAACGGATGAAAAGCATTATTACAAAAATCAATACATTTATCCTGATCTTGCATATATATATTAGCTACTAAAAATGAACTTGGTTTTTTGCCTTCAAATGATTTATGAATAGCGTTAAATATTTTTGGAATAAACGGAATTATGATATCATCGTTCTGACAAATAACACCTTTATCTCCCGTAAAAAAAACATTTCCAAGATTCAGTAGTTTGGTGTTTTTTTTAGCCACATATTTCTTAAATGCACCTTTGACTCCATTCGAATTATCGCTTGAATAATTCACCAGATTTCTGAATGAAAAATCAAGCAGCTGAACATATAAGGCTGCGATAATTTCCTCGCCTTTACTGACTAATGCATATCGGAACTGAATATCTATCTGTATAGATTCTAGTTTGCTTAAAAACTCATACGTCTGATAAAACGGAATATTGGTATTTATTGATTTCCATTTATCTTTATCTATAGATGTTATACTTTCAAAAATTTGAACAGAATAATCGGCATTTAATTGCTCCGCATGTACTTGCATATGTTATAGCAAAGGTAACAACGTATTTACATTATTTGTTCCATTGGAATCAATTAGTGTATATATTTTCAAATTTTATTACTATTTTTAAATGTAAAATTTAAAGTATGCTTGGATTTTTAAACGGACTTTTAGTTTCCAATGCTTTTGAATGGTATTTTCATAAGTATATTCTGCATGGACAAGGCAAAAAGAAAGATACTTTCTGGCGCTTTCACTGGGCTGTGCATCACAGAACTGTTATGAAGGAAAATTTTCGTGATTCTGATTATGAGCATGGCATCTTAGAAGCCTGGGATCCGCAAAGCAAAGAAGTTGCAGCATTATCAGTTGCTGCAATTGCTGTTTCTCCTTTATTCTGGGTGGCTCCTGGTTTTACCGCAGGCGTTTGGTTTTCACAATACAATTATTACCGCGTTCATAAAAAATCTCATTTAGATCCTGAATGGGGTTATAATTATCTGCCTTGGCATTATGACCATCATATGGCACCGGACCAGGACAAAAACTGGTGCGTAACATTTCCTCTATGGGATTATGTAATGGGAACACGGTTACATTACAAGGGGACCGAACGTGAAAAAATTGACATTGAACGAAAATTAAGGAAAGTGGGAGCGGTTGCAAAAAAACAAATAATTCCTGAAGTCTTTGAACAAAAAAGAAGTAATTAATTTCTGATATCGTACTTTTAAACTTTATTACTTTTTATGTCAAGAACATTTTTTCTCAGTATCTTATTTTTTGTATCAATAGTTATTTCTACTTCCTGTAAACAGCAACCATCTTCCGTCTCAGAGGAAGCATATGATTTTATTTCTGTTGATTCATTACCATATGATTTATTTTCAATTGACACAACCGATGTTGCCTGCAAAAACAAACAAAACTGTGCAAACGCAAAACTTAGCTATCCGGTTTTTATAACTCCTGATTCATCATTAAATGTATTCTTAAATAGAGAAGTAATAAAATCTGTTTTATATGATTTAGATTCTTCTGCTTATACTTCTGTAAATAATTATTTAAAAAATTTCTTTAATGAAAATGATGAATACGGCAGTGATGATGAAAGTACGGGATGGAAAAATGATAGAACGGTTTCAGTGTATGCTAAAATCGGGAAACATATCACGCTTGAAAATTACAATGAATCCTACAAAGGCGGAGTACATCCTAATTCTTCTGAAATATATTCTGTGTATGATCTGGCTGCTATGAAACAATTGAAAGCATCAGAATTATTAAACCTGAACGATACTACTTTATTAAGAATCGGCGAATTTTATTTTAGAAAAGATAATATTGTTGCTGATACATCATCATTAGCCGATGCAAATTATTTTATTTTTGGTGATGCTGTAGATTTTGAAGACGGACCAAATTATGGAAGATTTCATTTCAACAATAATTTTGCCCTAACAAAAGATGGTGTGAAATTCCAGTACAACTCTTATGAAATCGGACCATATGCAGTCGGACCATCAAGCGTAACTATACCTTATAATGACATCCAACAATTTTTAAAATTAAAAATCTGGTAGAAAGATTATTATTCAGAAAACATAAATTTAAGATGAATTATTTTATGAGAAAAATATTGTCAATTGCAATAATCACACTTTCTATATTTTCCCACAGCTATGCTCAATTAAATAAGCTTTGTCCAATCAGCAGCACCGTTTATGATAAAGCTGCTGTTAAAGGAATGAATCTATTGTTAAATACAAAAGATTTTACTCCCATCTATAATCCAGGCCATGGTACTTCACTTACAAGTACTGTTCAATTAGTAAATGCTGCACAGCCCTTTCCGCCCTTATGGTTTCAAATGGGAAATCCGGAAACAGACACAGCAGGTTTTGCTGCAACATCTTTTTTAGCAGATATTAAAATTCAGAAAAATAATGGAAATCTTACTTTTTATAAATTTCTTCCCGATAATTTCTCCGGCCGTATATCTATTGATACAGCAAATCTGATAATAATTGATAATCTATCAACCTACAAAACTTCTCCGGATGATTTGATGATGATGAATATAGATCTTCATGATTACGACATAGATGCTGAAGGCAATAAATTATTTGCGAATCAATTACAAAGAAAAATAAATGCTGCCTGTTTAAGTGGGTTAGAAGGAGACAGTGTACGGAAAGCAGTGATGAATGATATCATTATTTTGAATCCAAAAGATTCTGTTATTTTCAAATGGAATCCGCTGGATCATCTTTCGGCTTGTGAAATGAATTGGAATTATAGAAATTCGAGTCTTAAATATGGAGATGCTATCAATTGGTCGCACGTAAATTCCGTTAAATTTGCGAATGACGGCAATATACTTTACAGTTTTCGTCACATTGGTATTGGAAAAATAAACCGCAAAACAGGAGAAATTATGTGGAAATTAGGCGGTAAAGATTCATTGAATGCGATATCATTACCGGATACTGCCGGATATTATTTACAGCATAATTTTATACAAAGAGAAGATGGTATGTATTCTGTATTTTCTAATGGCGACAGTACGCATCATTACTTAGAAGGATTAGTTTATAAAATTGATGCGGTAAAGAAAACAGCAACTCTCATAAGCCGTTATAAACCTGAACCTTTTATATATAGTGAGGCTTTAGGTAGTTATGATTGCAAAGATGATACTTGTATTATTTGTTTTGGCATGTATCTGCCTAAATACAGATATAAAGATTCTCAGGAAATGGGACAAATTTTAGTTGGAAAGAAAATAATAGCAAGCATATCAGGTCCGCCAATGAATTTTTCCTATCAGATGCATATGACAAAATGGGCTGCCGCACAACGCCGTCCAAAAATTACATTGAAGAGAAGTATTTTATCTTCAGATACTAAAGAAGGTTTACACGATTATACGTGGTATAAAATTGATTCAACAAGTGCAATACCTGTTGGTACGGGAATCACATTTTCTCCTGCTGCATCAGGAAAATATGTAGTGGAAGCACAACAGGGAACGGGAATATTTATATCCTTTCTGGTGTCTGATGTATTTACTTATACAAAGACAAATAAATAATATGTCTGTTAATCCACTGTTCTGCAATACAAACAGAACAATTTTACCGTTTATGTGTTAAACACTAAATTAAAAACTTACACATGAAAAAGAACACTTTATCCTTTTTTGCAATTGCTGCATTTATATTTACTTTAAGTAGTTGCAAATTACTAGACAAGCTTACACAGTTTAATGTTGATTATTCAACTACTTTCACTATTCCTCCTACAACAATTCTTGATATAGGTCTGCCTATAAATCCTGGCACATCTAATATTACAACAAATTCTGCACAAACATTTACAAATAATAATACGAGTGCCGACCATATAAAATCTGTCATGCTTAAATCATTAAAGCTGACCATTACCAGCCCTTCCGGTAAGAAATTTGATTTTTTAAAGAGTGCTGTTATTTATATTTCCGCAGATGGTTTACCAAAAGTA
>JAYVPA010000153.1:0-4666 GCA_043757615.1 Sphingobacteriales bacterium
AATGTCTTTATATGAATCTTTGAAAGCGTATGCTAAAAGCAGTCCTGTAATTCCGCCAAAGAGGTGAGATTCCCAGGAAACGCCGGGTTGTATCGGTAAAATTCCCCAGACCAAACCGCCGTAAAAAATAGCGACACCGCTTGCAATAGCAATTGCTTTTATATCCATTCGGAAAAATCCGCTGAAAAACAAGAAAGAAGCTAAACCATAAATGATTCCGCTGGCACCGATATGATAAGAATCTCTTGCAAATAACCAGACCAGCATTCCGGTGAAAATATAATTCAGTGACCAGATCCAAACCGCCATTTTATCATATGTCAAAAACAAAATAGTTCCGAATATCAGTATCGGTAGGGTATTAGATATTAAATGTTCCCAGTTTCCATGTATCAAGGGTGACGTAAAAATCCCGATCAGCGTTTGGCTGTCTCTTGGATGAATACCTAAGCCGCCCAAATCCATCCCGAGCGTAAACTGAACAATATTTATAGTCCACATGAATAATGTAAACAATACAGGAATGAAAATCGCTTTTTTCATGATACAAATATACATCAACCTCGCAGGTTGAAAATTATTATTCAGTATTTTTTATGGAATTTAAGAAATTATGTATCTCAATTATAAATCAACCTCGCAGGTTATGGAAAAAACAACATTTTTAGGATTCGAAAATTTATACCATGTTTATAACAGAGGTACAAACAAACAAACCATTTTTTTTGATAAGAAAGATTATGAAAGATTCCTTTTTCTCTGGGAAAAATATACAGATTCCATTATAGACACGTACGCTTATTGTTTATTGCCAAATCATTTTCATTTTTTAATAAAAATCAAGCCTGAAAGTGAAATAAAAAAAACAAAGAAAGTAGAAAATATTGATAATGAACAGTTAAAATATTTTTTATCAAAGCAGTTGTCTAACTTATTTAATGCTTATTCTAAATATTTTAATATAAAATATGAAAGAGTTGGTAAGGTTTTTTGTGAACGATTTAAAAGAAAGGAAATTACGTCAGATGCTTATTTTACAATTTTAGTTCAATATATACACAGAAATCCCCAAAAACATGGAATAACTGAAGACTTTAAGGATTACGAATATAGTTCTTATTGGCTTCACCTGCTTGACCAACGTACGAGGTTAAAAAATCAGGAAATATTGAATTGGTTCGGAAGTAAAAAAGAATATGAATTATTACATTCAACCTACGAGGTTGAATTAACATAAGTTGATTTTTTGTTAACATATTAAAATAAGACGGCTAACATGCTTATTTTAGCACACAAAATTTTCAGAATCAATGATTATTGCAGTTCCAAAAGAAACCAAATTTAAAGAAAATCGTGTGGCATTAGTGCCTTTAATAGTAAAAGATTTAGTTGCGAAAGGTTTTTCTGTGAATGTAGAGACAGGTGCAGGTTTAAATTCTTTTTTTAGTGATGATGATTACAAGAATGCAGGTGCAAATATTGTTGCAGACAAAAATTCTATTTATTCATACGCAGACGTCTTATTAAAAGTGAATGCACCTTTATCCGATGAAATTTCATTGATGAAAAAAGAGGCGGTGTTGATTTCATTTATGTGGGCAGCTACCAATCCAGAATTAGTAAGTGCTTGTGAGAACGCAGGTATTTCTGCATTCTCTATGGATGCAGTACCACGTATTTCAAGAGCACAAAAAATGGATGCATTATCATCGCAGGCAAACCTCGCAGGCTATAAAGCAGTATTGATGTGTGCTGATACATTAGGTAAAATTTTTCCGATGATGACTACTGCAGCCGGAACCATCAAACCGGCAAAGGTTGTCATCTTTGGGGCGGGCGTCGCAGGCTTACAGGCAATTGCTACTGCAAAACGTTTAGGCGCTATTGTAGAAGTATCTGATATTCGGCCGGAAACAAAAGAACAGGTGCAGTCATTAGGCGGAAAATTCATCGAAGTAAAAGGAGATGATACGATAAAGATGGAAGGCGGTTATGTAAAAGGTGTTTCTGATGAATTTTTAAAAAGACAACAGGAATTAGTTGGTAAACATGTTGCAGAAGCTGACATTGTTATCACAACCGCATTAATTCCGGGAAGAAAAGCGCCTGTACTGGTAACAGAAGACATGCTGAAAAAAATGAAATTTGGTTCTGTTGTGTTGGATATGGCTGTTGAGCAAGGAGGAAATGTTGTAGGAAGTAAATTAAATGAAAACATAAATATCAATGGCGTTACCGTTATTGGTGAAGGAAATATTCCATCCTTGCTGCCAATGAATGCAAGTGATTTATATGCAAAAAATATTCAGACCTTGTTATATCACTTAACAACAAAAGATGGTTTCAAATGGGAGATGGAAGAAGAAATTACTAAAGGGAGTTTGATTGTTCATAACGGACAAAAAGTTCATCCTTCAGTAATTCAATAATAAATTAAACACATAGATACATAGAATAATAAGAAAGAAAATTAAATGATTTTAAAAGAAATTATAATGAAGACAAAGAATATCCATCAAAGATGGATAACTATGATCAACTATTTTCTTCTTTTATACAAACTAAACTATGTTTCTTATGTGTTTAATTAAAGAATCATTTTTCAAATCTTCAAATTAATATTATATGGAAATTTTAGATTTTTTTGTAACAAATAGAGAAATGATTTACTTTATTATTCTGGCTGTTTTTGTTGGTATTGAAGTAATTGGCGGCGTACCAACGGTACTGCACACACCCTTAATGTCAGGTGCTAACGCGATTCACGGTGTCGTTGTCGTGGGAGCTATTATCGTAATGCTCGATACAGAAGCGGATAATTATTTTGGTCTGGTATTAGGTTTTTTAGCTGTTATATTGGGAACGCTAAACGTAGTAGGAGGTTTCGTAGTGACAGATAGGATGCTGGAAATGTTTAAGAAAAAGTAATCAATTTGAAGATGTGGCAATTTGAAAATTTGAAGATGCCATATCCAATAAATAAAAAACATAATTTGTCAAGTTAGAAAATATATTTTCAAATTCTCTAATTTTCAAATTTAATTTATGAAATGAGCATTGTCAAGAATTGAAATCAAAAATAATTATTTGCGAATTCCATTGCTCCATTAAAAAAAAATAAAAATTACAATGAAAGGACTTTTAGAAATATGTTATTTAATCGGTTCGGTTACATTTATTATCGGATTAAAAATGATGGGTAATGCAAAAACTGCACGCAAAGGAAACTTAATCGGTGCGTTTGGTATGACCATTGCAATTTTAGGAACTATCTTTCTTTATGATAAATTGGATGCAAAGACACATGAATCGTTAAATGTTACTTCACGTGAAAGCTTTAAATTAATTCTGGTTTTTGGCGCAATCGCTATCGGAACTGCTATTGGCTGGCTGACTGCAAAACGTGTAGAGATGACTAAGATGCCCGAATTGGTTTCGATGTTCAATGGCATGGGCGGCGCATGTGCAGCATTAATCGGACTTACTGAATTCCAACATAATATTGGACATCCGGTTCAATTATCATTTATCGTTGCAGGTATGGTAATCGGCACGATTTCATTTTCAGGTTCTATCATTGCATACCTGAAATTGTCCGGCAAAATGGATAAGCCTGTTCGTTTGCCGCAATACAATATGCTAAACAATATCGTATTGGTTGCAGTAGTTGCATTTTCTGTATTTATAGTAATACAAAATCAAACATTACCTGTACTTATTATCTGGGTATTGTTTGTTGTTGCCATTGCATACGGTGTTTTATTTACTATTCCGATTGGCGGTGCAGATATGCCTGTTGTAATATCTTTATTAAACTCATTTACAGGATTAGCTGCAGCCTTTGGTGGTTTCTTGTATGATAATAAACCCATGCTAACAGGTGGTATTTTAGTAGGTTCTGCGGGTACATTATTAACTTTAGCAATGTGTAAAGCAATGAACCGTTCATTAGCGAGTGTAATATTCGGTGCCTTTGGAGCTGGTAGCGTTGCTGCAGGTGAAGGCACTGATGTACATGGAACTATTAAAGATATTCAGGTTTCAGATTTAGCTGTATTGTTAAACTATTCTAAGAAAGTGGTGATTGTTCCGGGTTATGGTTTAGCGGTTGCACAGGCACAACACGTTATTCATGAGTTGGAAAAAATACTGGAGGAAAGAGGTGTTGAAGTAAAATATGCAATCCATCCGGTGGCAGGCCGAATGCCCGGACACATGAATGTTTTACTGGCGGAATCAAATGTAGAGTATGATAAACTTGTGGAGATGGAAGATATCAATCCTGAGTTTGAGCAAACAGATGTAGTATTTGTAGTGGGAGCTAACGACGTAGTAAATCCTGCGGCAGAAACTGATCCGGGTTCTCCGATTTACGGTATGCCGATTCTGGAAGTTTACAAGGCAAAGCATATTATCGTAAATAAACGTTCGATGAATGCAGGTTATGCAGGTATTGATAATTTATTATTCTACAATCCTAAAACATCCATGTTCTTTGGCGATGCAAAGAAAGCACTGACAGAATTAGTAGGTGAAATAAAGCAATTGTAATGGGTATTTTATTTCTTTCTGGTAAATAAAGCCAGTAATGTTTTTCCTTTCATCAGGTATAATACTTTTGGTGTGACTTTATAAGTGGTCACAGAATTCATCATATTCAGAAAAG
>JAYVPA010000154.1:0-17420 GCA_043757615.1 Sphingobacteriales bacterium
TGTCCATATTCCGACTTGGCCTCCCAATCCGGAACCACCATAAGTTGCAGATAATTTTGTAGAAGTAATAGTGGAATAGCAATTGTCCAGTGTTTGATCCAATCCTGCATTTACGGGCGCGATACCGCCAAGGTTTGTTATTGCAACCTCATCATGAGAAACGCATCCCGCACTACTCATAATATTCCATCTAAACGTTGAAATGCCTTGGTAATTGCTTTGTAATGTTAAATGTGAATTAGGATTTTTTACCGAATCTATTGTTATTCCTCCGGAGTTTGAAATTATAATCCATTCTCCGGTTTCGGTTGCCAGCGGTTTATTTGCATGTAAAAAATAATTTGCAGTCGGGCAAAGAACTGTATCTTTTCCGGCATGTGCTATTGTAACGGGTAATATTGTAATTGATACGGTATCTTGAGTGTTAACCCCATCCTCACATCTGTTACTCAATTTAAAAATATACAGACCCGCTGCATAGCCTTTGACAGTTGTTATAAGTGAATCAGACTGATTTATAGTGGCATTCGGACCAGATATTTGTGTCCATTTTGAAATTGTATTTGCCGAAAATAAACCGGAACGTGTGCCAAATAATTTTATGGTATCAGATAAACAGATGGTAGTATTGAGCCCTGCATTTATGGAACAATTTTGACTATGCAAAGTAGTTGCTGTATATAACAGTATAAAGCTGAGTAATAAATTACGCATAGTTGGGGTCTTATGTTTTAAGCATGTTGCAGATACGAGTATATCTTACAGCACACAAAGGGTTATAATAATGTTGTTAAATTTAATACTTAAATATTAGATAGTCAATAGGTTTAAATAAACGACACTGTAGTAAATAGACTACTGTTAAGTAGTTCTAACAATGACAAGCTAATTAGTATTCTTTTTTTCTGAATTATAATGTTTCCACAACATTTATTTTCGGCAGTTAACTCATTATATCAATCTTTTTATATTTTTACCATAAATGAATTTCTTCCAACATAGAAACAGATGGAAAATGTTACTTTTTCTATTTGCCGTAAGCATCATTTTCTTTACCTTATGGTATACTCACCGTTTGGCAGAGTCTATTGCGCAGGAAGAAATCAATAAGGCTTCGGAAATTGCAGATGCTTATAAAATATTGAATAGCAATACTTCAGATGAATTGGAATTGTCAAAAGCATTAGATAAAATAAAGCTTAATTCAACGATTCCTGTAATTTGGGCAAATTCTAAGGATGAAATACTGGCAGAAAAAAACTTCGACTCCATTAAGGTAATTAAGAACAAAAAATATTTAGACCATGAATTGAGTAAGTTGAAAAATATCGGACAATTCATAAATATTGAATTGCCGGATAATGAAAAGCAGTTTTTATATTATAAAGATTCTGATTTATTAGTCAGTATCCGAAAATATCCATTTTATGTACTGGCATTGGTTGCGTTATTTTTTGTCATCAGTTATGCTGCCTTTACTTCTGCAAGACGCGCAGAGCAAAATCAGGTCTGGGTGGGTCTTGCCAAAGAAACTGCCCATCAGCTGGGTACGCCTTTATCTTCATTAACAGCTTGGATTGATATTTTAAGGGAGAAATTAAACACGGAAGAAGATGCTGGCATGTTTGACGAAATGCAGAAAGACATTGACCGTCTGGTATTGATTGCAGAACGCTTTTCAAAAATCGGTTCTGTGCCTGAGTTGGATAAATTCAGAGTGGTGGACGTGCTGCAGAATGGCGTGGATTATATTTCCAAACGCGCTTCTAAAAAGATACATATCTTTTTGGTAAAAGATACAGATATCAATTTGTTCGCCATGCTCAATCCACCGTTGTTTGAATGGGTGTTAGAAAATGTGATGAAAAACGCATTAGATGCGATGGACGATACAGGTGAAATTCACGTGCATGCTTTTGAGCGAGATGGTTTTATAAGTATCGATATTACAGATACAGGAAAAGGTGTTTCTAAAAATAATTTCGAGCAGATTTTTGAACCAGGATTTAGTACAAAAAAACGCGGTTGGGGCTTAGGCCTGACATTAGCAAGAAGAATTATTGAAGAATATCATCATGGAAAAATATTTGTAAAAGAATCTTCCGCCAAAGGAACTACTTTCAGAATTATTCTGAAAGCAGCTCAATAAGGAAGTTTACAGTTTGCAATAGGATAGTTTGCAATTTGCATTCTATAAAATTAAAACTATAGTTTTTTATCATTAATTTTGCAAACTAATTAATTTGTTAACTGCCAACTAAAAAATGAAGGTTTATTTCGATAATGCCGCTACCACTGCAATTGATGAGGAGGTTTTAGAAATCATGCTGCCTTTTTTAAAAGAGCATTTTGGCAATCCGTCTACACAATATTCTTTTGGAAGAGAAACACGTGCTGCTGTGGAAGATGCACGCAAAACAATCGCGCAATTGATCAATGCGCAGCCCGGCGAAATCATTTTTACTTCAGGCGCTACAGAGTCCAATAATATGGCGATAAAAGGTTCAGTAAATTATTTAGGTGTGGAGCGTATCATCACTTCACCGATTGAGCATCATTGCGTAGAATACTCGGTAGATTTTTGCAGAGATAATTTACAGGTGGAAACAGCATTGGTAAAAATTGATGATAAAGGAAATGTTGATCTGGATGATTTAGAATCCTTATTGAAATCCTCCGGTAAGAAAACACTGGTGACATTGATGCATGCAAATAATGAAATCGGTACTTTACTGGATATTGAAAAAACAGGTGCCTTATGCAAACAATACAATGCATTGTTTCATTCTGATACCGTGCAGACATTCGCGCATTTTCCGATTGATGTTCAAAAAATGAATATCGATTTTATGTCGGGTGCAGCTCATAAATTTCACGGCCCGAAAGGTGTCGGATTTTTGTTTATGCGTAAGCAGAATAAAGTGCAGCCGCTCATCCATGGCGGCGGACAGGAGCGTGGCTTTCGCGCGGGTACGGAAAATGTATATGGAATTGTTGGGATGGCTGCTGCTGCAAAGAAAGCATACGCTAATTTGGAGCAAGACAAATCATATATTCTGGAGTTGAAAAATTATTTTATTGCAAAGCTGAAAGAAAATTTCAGTGATATAGATTTTAACGGAAACCTGATTGAGAAAAGCTTATTTACGGTGTTGAATGTTTCTTTTCCGCCAAATGATAAATCTGCCTTGTTATTATTTATGCTGGATATGGAAGGTATTTGCTGCAGTGGAGGAAGTGCCTGCGGCAGCGGTGCCTCTGCAGGTTCGCATGTAATACGCGCGTTAAACAAAGATGAAAACAGGGTGTCCATACGTTTCTCTTTCTCCAGACATAATACTAAAGAGGAAGTGGATTATGTGATAGAGAAGTTAGGGAAGATTTTCAAAGGATAATTTTGGTATGCAAAATATTTATATATTAAGTGGTCTCGGTGTTGATGAACGGGTATTTAAAAATATTGATTTTGGAAATGTCCAACCTGTATTTATTAAATGGATAAGACCTGCAAAAAATGAATTAGTAGAATCTTACGCAGCGAGATTAACCCAACAAATAACTTCTGAAAATCCTGTTTTGATTGGTCTTTCTTTTGGCGGAATGATGGCTGTTGAAATAGCAAAATATATAAAGCCAAAAAAAATAATTTTATTGGCATCCGCAAAGATTAAAGATGAAATTCCTTCTTATTATAGATTGGCAGGAAAACTAAAATTAAATTATCTATTGCCCTCTAAAATCTTAAAGCAAAATAATGTTGTAACAAATTGGTTTTTCGGAACAAAAGAAAAATCTGATACTGATTTATTAGGACAAATATTAAAAGAAACGGATACGGAGATTCTGAAATGGTCAATTGATAAAATTGTAAATTGGGAAAATTACATCATTCCTGAAAATCTTATTCATATTCATGGCAATAAAGATAGAATATTACCAATTCAATATGTTCAATGTGATATTAAAATAGAAAACGCAGGGCATTTTATGACAATGACACATTCAAAAGCATTATCAGAAATTATTCAAAAAATTTTGATTAATTGAGTTCTTCAAACAAACCTAACTCTTTATTTTTTTTCACATTATTCCATGGGAAATATTTTCCGTTCATAGAAATATAAATACCGGTTGGCAAAGTTTGTACAAAAGATAATGCTGCACCGAGATTAAACAAACCGTCCGAACTGCCAAATTTATAAGGTATCATGGCGCCCGTTAGTATAATTGTTTTGTCTGTAATTTTTTCTGCCAGTATTTTTGCCGTTTCCACCATAGTATCAGTACCATGCGTAATCACGATTTTATCTTCCTCACACTGCATACAATTATGTGCAATAATATCTCTGTCATCATCACTCATTTCCAAACTGTCAATCATCATCAGCGTTCTGATATTGACATCGAGTTTACATCTGCCTAAATCCAGCATTTCCGGAACATGTGTATCTTCAAAAAATAGTTTTCCATTTAGTTCATTGTACTCTTTATCAAAAGTGCCGCCAGTGATGAATAATCGTATCTGCATAATTGTAGTAAGTGATAAGTAATAAATAGTAAGTTTGTTTATAATTTAATTTTATATCACACATTTCAATCGCACATCTCTTAATCTTCAATTACCATTGTGTTAGCAATGGAATCATGCCAAAAGCTACCATTAAAAATAAAACCGCTGATAAAATCGATAGGTATAATCCTGCATACAGAACGAATTATGCATTTCACAACTGATAAACGATTACCATCTGTTGCAATCACCCGTGTTTTAGTAAAAAATTTCCCTACAGTTTTACCAAATGCAAATTCCATTAATGTATAATAGATAACCATGCTTGTTAATAAACTTATCTGTAAAACGGCGATATGGATTTTCGAGATATCAATATTTGCAATAATTGAAAGTATAGAAATGAAAAACCCCATAAACAAACTATCAATCAGGTAATTTACAAATCGTTTTATATAGGGTGCGTTTTTATAGATTATATTTTCTTTTGTTGATAAAGGTTTTTTTTCTTCGAGGAACAGAAATTCCGGCACTACTCTGTAGCCTGTATCAAATACACTGACCTCACTGCATTGCAGGCATCTTATCTGTGTTTGTGAAAACTGTTCGAATGTATTTCCACCGCATTTTTTGCACGTAAAAGTTGGATTCATTTTGTAAAGTTATAAGTTATTTGTCAGACTCAGAATAAATTTCATCGTGTCCACATTATCCGCATAATCTGATAAACCCGGTTGCTGGCTTTTGCCAAAATCTAAATATCCTTTTCCGACAACACATTGTATATTAACTTTTTCATCAATGATAAAATTATTGACTTCATTGATGTCTTCATATTGTTCAATATGCAGACAGGAGATTGGTGAATACAAACTTTTATTCTCTACAATATTAATAAAGTCAATATCAATCAATGGTGTCTGATTCATCAGGTATAAAGTACGCTGATAATCTAGGTTGTTCATATATTGATTGTGTTGATTTACAGCAATATGTTTAGATAAACCTTCTTTCAAACCAAGTAAACCAAAATCTTTCGGTACAAATATCTTAGATACATTTCTGCAGCCTAAACCAAAATAATCAAAAATATCATTTCCTAAATTTTGAATATCTTCTATCGTTTCCCGACCATCTAGAATTGCAATTGAATTTCTATTCCTGCGAATAATATTTTTATACTTCTTAAAATAATATTCAAAGTGTTTCGCAGTGTTATTGCTGCCTGTTGCGATAATTGCATCAAAATTTTCCAGTTTAAACCGGATAGAAATCTTTTCATTAAATTCCGGTTCAATCTCAATTAATTTTTCTAAAATAAAAGGAAGAAGAAATTTATCTTTTTCAGAAAGTTTTAACTGTAGTTTATTTCCTGTAATCAATACACACAAAATATCATGAAAAGCAACCATCGGAACATTTCCGGCAGCAACAATGGCAATTATTTTAGACTCATGAGTTGTGAGCGTTGAGTCGTAAGAAAAAAGCCACTGATCTAATTTTTCTTTATTTAAAAACTCATTTGCGATATTTTGTAATGCGTGATTAGTGTTCTCTTTTGTAAACCACGTATTGTATAAATAGGTTTTGTGCACAATTTCCTGTAGGGAAACAGGATTTTCCAGTATATAACTACCTAAAGATGCTAATGCAGCTATTCGTTTCTCAATATTCATTAACACAAAATTATCAATTATATGCTATCAAATCCCTTATCTATGTTTATTTTTGTATCAAACTTAGCTTAAGATGGCAATCAGAATAACAGACGAATGTATAAATTGTGGCGCTTGTGAACCGGAATGTCCAAATAATGCGATTTATGAAGGTGGAATTGAATGGGCAATGAGTGATGGAACGTCTTTGAAAGGAGATTATAAATTGAAGTATGGTGAAGTGGTGGACGCAGAACAAAAAAATAAACCGGTTTCTAACGACTTATATTTTATTGTAACGGATAAATGTACAGAATGTAAAGGCTTTCACGAAGAACCTCAATGCGCAGCTGTTTGTCCTGTTGACTGCTGTATTATAGACGAAGATAACATAGAGACAGAGCCGGAATTATTAGCAAGAAAAGAAAGGTTGCACTTGTAATAGATAGTTTTACATTGCGTTATTTGCTTCCCAACCTGTCGGCAGACAGGTGGCTTCAAAAATATTATTCAAAATCCTTATACAGTAAATATTTCTTACGGATTACTTTGAATTTTGCCAGTTGAGGTTTCCACGTAGATTTAATGTTTTTTTCATTCATGCCTTTTTCCACTTGTACAGCCAGACTTTTTTTTGCTGCTAATTTTATAAAAAAGCTGCTGAAGAATTTATTTTTGACTTCACAAACTTTATATGCATTCAATAAATAATTCAATGTGAATTTTTGCTTACGCAAGGTGTCTAATGGAATCGTACTTAAATCATATCCATAACAAATTTTATCTAATAATGGCGGAGTCTTTGCTCCATCCATTGGCTCCGGAATAAAACTAAAAGGTAAATTACTCGGAAATATATCGCTACCATAAATCTGGAATGGTTTAGTCGTGCCTCGTCCTAAACTGACATTATTGGTTCCTTCAAAAAAACATAAACTTGGATACAGATAAATTGCAGTCATGTTCGGTAAGTTTGGAGATGGTTTTATAGGTAAGGAATAAAATGTTTTGTGATCATAATTGAGACATGAAATAACAGTCAGTGTACAATGCGTTTTTTTTGCCAGCCACTTTTCACCGTTTAGCATTTTTGCATATTCACCAATCGTCATACCATATACTATGGGTATAGGCTGCATCCCTACAAACGATCGGTATGCAGTATCCAGTACCGGACCATCCACATAATGTCCGTTTGGATTTGGTCTGTCTAAAATCAGTAAAGGTTTTTTGTTTTCAGCACAGGCTTCCATTACGTATTGTAATGTAGAAATATAGGTATAAAAACGAACGCCAACATCCTGAATATCAAAAACCAGGATATCCAAATCTTTAAGCTGGCCGGGATTTGGTTTTTTATTATCGCCGTACAGAGACACAATAGCAGTTTTTGTCTTTGGGTCAATACCATTTGTAACATGTTCACCTGCATCTGCTGTTCCACGAAAGCCATGCTCAGGTGCGAAAACTATTTGTACATCAATGCCTAAACTTAATAAAGTATCGAGTAAATGTGTATTGCCAATCACAGACGTTTGATTTACCACCAAACCAACTGATTTTCCTTTCAGCAAAGGTAAATACTGGTTTAAACGTTCTGCGCCAACTATTACATTTTTAGCATTCAGAGGATTAAATACTAAAAGGTAAACAGAAATTAATAGAATGATTTTTTTCATGCGGAAAGTGTTACAAATAGTATGCTAAAGATAAAATTGATGTTGGTAATACAAAAGTAAAGAAATACTTTTGGTGTTAATAACTCAGGTGAATACAGAACTCTTTATAGCAAAACGTTTAGCACTCGGCGATAAAAAATCGTTCTCCCGGTTTATTATCAGGATTGCTATTATAGCTATTGCACTTAGCGTCAGTGTGATGATAGTTTCGACCTGTATGGTTTCGGGATTTTCAAAAGAAATTAAAGAGCGCATTTTTGGATTCTGGGGCGAAGTGCATATCACAAATTTTGAAAATAGCGATTCCTATGAAACGACACCGATAAAAAAAGAACAGGTGCAGGTAAATAAACTGCGCCTTGCAAACGACGTGAGAAATATTGCGCCCTTTATTGTTAAAGCTGGAATTTTAAAAACTAAAACTGAAATTGAAGGTATCGCATTAAAAGGAGTGGACAAAGAATATGACTGGAAAATGATTCAGACTTATGTAAAAGAAGGTAACATTTTGTCTTTTAAAGATTCAACAGCAAGTAAGGATATTTTGATTTCACAATCAACATCAAAGAGATTGAATCTGAAAGTTGGGGATAATGTGCTGGCATATTTTATACGAAAGGATTTAGAATCGCCCTTAGGAAGAAAATTAAAAGTATGCGGAATTTTTCACACAGGTCTGGCAGAATATGATAAACAATATGCGTTAGTGGATATTCAATTGTTGCGTGAATTAAATCAGTGGCAGGAAGATGAAGTGGCAGGGTATGAAGTGCGATTAAAAGATATGGATAAGATGGATGCATTCAAGGATTCTGTTTATTTTAAATACATCGACCAGAAAGTGAATGCACAAACGATGAAAGATATAAATCCGAATATTTTTGACTGGCTGGAGTTTACAAGATTAACAGGATATCTGGTTTTGGCATTTGCTTTTTTAATAGCTGTTTTAAATATGATTACCGCGCTGATTATTTTAATCATTGACAGAACCGGTATGATTGGAATTTTAAAATCTATTGGTGCCAGCAATAAATGCATTTCTAAAATATTTATTTATAATGCAGCATACATTATACTTAACGGACTTTTTTGGGGAAATGTATTAGGATTAGGAATTTGCCTGATGCAGCATTTCACAGGTTTCATAAAACTGAATGAAGAAAATTATTATTTAAGTGAAGCACCGGTATATTTTAACCTTTGGTCAATTCTATTAATAAATATAGGAACATTAATGGTTTGTACATTAATATTATTACTGCCTACACGACTTGTTAGCCGTATAACACCAATGAAAGCAATACGCTTTAAGTAGAAAATTTTATTTTGTACAGTCTATTTCCGGATGTTTAAAACCCCCAATCTATTTTTCAACTCTATTTCTTATATTGCAATAATGTTTCAGCAAGTTCGTAAATGGAAATGGATAATTTCATCAGTAGTATGTTTTTTACTATTGAATATTCTGCCCTCTTCTTTTATTGAAAGATTTTATTCCAACGGATTTTTTTTGCTAATTCGGAAAATAATGGATAATACATTTGGAAGACTGCCATTTCCTTCTTATTACTTTTTTCTGTTAGTACTTTTGTTTATAATATTAAAATGGTTTTTACATTTCTTCAGAGAAAAACCACAGCCTGTTTTACAGCGTTTGTTTAAGATAGTTTCGTTTGCAGGTTTTATGATTACTCTGTTTTTTATACTTTGGGGTTTTAATTACGGAAGAAAACCAATGGAAGAAAAACTAAACCTGAATATTCAGCCACTAACGCAGGAGCAATTATTTACAGAGACAAATGCTACTATACAACAGTTGGCAGACATCCGTAAAATGATAAAAAAAGATACAAATGCAATTCCAGAAATTGTTTTTATAAATAATATTGAACAAAACAGCAGAGATGCCTTGGACTCTACGCTAAACGGGTTTAATTATGCTTACAGTTCAAAAATCCGCGGCAGATTTGTGTTTGAAGATATGTTTCTGGTATTCAGTATTGGCGGACAATATCTTCCTTTTATTGGAGAAGGAAATGTAGATGATGCTGTTTTCTATTCAAAGAAACCATTTTATCTGATTCATGAAATGGCACATGGCAACGGTTTTACCGAAGAAGCAGAGTGTAATTTTTTGTCGTATATCAGTTGTACGGAATCAGGTAATTTAGCTCTGGAATACAGCGGTGAATTAAACTATCTGCTGTATCTGCTTTCTGAATTACACTCAAGAGATGAACACGCATATGATGCTGTCAAAGATTTTTTACCTGCTGTTATTAAAAAAGATTTAAGAGAAATAAAATTATATAATGAAAAACATACTTTTAAATCAGCATTTTTAGGAGATGCCTTTAATAATGCCTATTTGAAAATGATGGGCGTTCACGATGGTATAAAAAATTATGACAGAATGATTTTGTTGGTGTATGCATGGAAACAAAGATTATGAACAATGAACAATTGACAATTAATAGTTTTTTGTATTCTGATATATTTATATTTTGCATCGTTAATTGTTCATCGCTAATCGTTAATCACTATGATATTTGAATACAGCAATCACGTACAGTGTACAAAAGAAGAAGCGTGGAAATTTATTATTGATCTGGAACGCCGTCCTGACTGGATTCACTTCCAGGAAAAATGTTATTGGACAGATAAGAAGCCCGGCATGCTCGGTTCTAAATATCAGGAAAAGGAAGTGTTTCTTGGAATACCATTAAATATTAATTATGAAGTCACTGCCTGGGAGGAATACAAGCGGATGAGCAGTAAATGTAAGATGGCACCGTTTTATCCTATGATAGATGTTATTGTAATAGAAGAAAACGATGGTGTTTTTTGTTCCTTGGTTGTTAATGCCAGGATGGGGCCATTTGCTTTAGTACCCGAGAAGTTTTTACGTAAGCAAGTAGATGCTCTTGTTCAGCCATTGGTAGATAAATTTATAGAAATATTAGAAAACGAATCGGTTCTTAAAGGGTCCAAAAAACGTTAATTTACACATTTTGAAAAGACCAAATATGTAATACTGCAAAATAGGAAAAATACAGAGAATAATATACGTCTACTTTGGTTCATCTGTTTTACTTTACTTTATCTTCAGCGCTTTCAATAACACTTTCGCATTACTTTCCTGCTCAATTTTTTTGATATAGTTTTTATTTTTGTCAAATAATACTAAACAAGGAAAACTTGAATATTTTATTTGCTTCGTCAGAGAATAATCAACTTCCTGCCCGATAAAAACAGTAGTGTAAGAATTCAGGCCATAATCAAAATAGAATTTCCGGATAGAAGAAAAGTCTTCAAATGAAGTAAGCACAAATTGTGTTTCCGTGAATTTTGAAATATTATCTAAAATGCTTTTTATTGTTCGCTGACAATGATCACATGTAGGGCTAAAGTTGATAAAAACAGTATTTACACTATCTTTCAAATCTTTATTGGTTAAATAACTCGTGCTGTCCACTTTCAAAAGACTAAATATTGGAAGAATAATGCTGGTATCAGCTGCAAAAGTATTGAGAGAAATAAGGAAAGACAGAAATACTGTTAAGATAAATTTAGTCATGTTTTCGTTATTTTCAGAGACACAGGATAAAATATAATAATACACAATATAAATACAAAAACCATTCCATTTTTTGAATATTTTTTATATAATGTCAGCCACAAATCATATTAAGCATTGATTAAATAGTAGTGGTTGCTATATTTAGGGATAAACATCAGATATGTTTAAACATGCTCACTAGATTTAAGTATTTTACTGTTGAAGTGATTAAAAAATACATTGTTTAGTTGCGGTTTAAAAAAATAAGATATAACATTGTATTGTATTTGATTTTAAACAAATAATGAATCATCCTGATTCTGGAAAAAATAACCTCCCTTTTTATTAGTAAGAATTATAATGTAGTTATGCGCCATAACGTAACGACATGTTTTTATAACCATCAAAATTAAAACTATGAAAAGATTATTCAGAACTACTCATCATTGCACCTAAAATAAATAAATTGTACATCAGATGAAATAATGTAAGTTAAAATTTATTTTTTCTGATTTCAATTTTACGCTGCAATTTCCCAACAACTTATCCTATTGATTATCTGTATTGCCTGATAACAGCGATTTTATTCGCTTGTAACAAAAGAAAGTATACTGATATTAATATCAACAGCCAAAGGCATCATCGTGCAAGAGGTTTGTATGCACTACACCCTTTACCTGAAACATAATAGCATCCAAAATTGAGTTTAATTAAAACCATTAAACAATATGCTATGAAAAGGATTTGCATTGTATATTTTTTACTCATAATCACATCATTTATTTCTTCTATAGAAGAATGTGCTGCAATTGTTAATGGGAATTTTGTTTTATCTATTACTACCGGACATTATTTTTATGTAGATCATAATAAATGTTCTTTAGGCGATGGTCCAAGGGCAGGTTTCCTCGGTGTAAAAATAAATAATGCGTCAGGTATTTCTCAGAATAATATTATAATTGAATTAGTAAAATATACAGATTCTGTTCGTTATACTTTGGCTGGTGGTCAGGCATCCAGTCAACCACTTTCAGTACTGGCAAATAATGCAAGTGATACATTTTTCTGGTATTCAACATATCCGTGTTTCTTTAATGGTGTAGGTTTTCCTACGGATGTAGTATTCCAAGTAAAAGATTTAGATGATGGTACCAGTTACCTTGACACGTTAGGTTGGATCAATACAGAAGAACAAATCAGTTCTAATGGCGGCGGATTGGTTGGCACTGCTCAGGTAACAAGACGAGACCCTGTAGGTGGAATTTTTAGCTTTAAATGTGATTATAATTATCCAAAATTAGTTGCAGGTGATGTAGCTTATATGCAACCAACAGTAAATTTATCGTTTGATGCCGGAAGTTATCAACTGGAATCAGCCGTGATTTTAAATTCTACTGCAAACTCAGCAAGCTGCATTCCCGTAGGAAACTCACCGCTAAATTATATTATTTCCGGAACTTGTAATGCATTTAATATAACTGTTGAATATTATTTCAGAATAAAAAATGTAAACGGCACCACAGCTTATCCCTATAATTCTGCAACAAGCGGGGCAGTAGGCACTAAATATGTAATTACATCAGTTCCTGTCTATTTTTATCCGGGTATAACATTACCAGTAGAACTTACAAGTTATACAGCAAAATTTGAAAATAAAGGAGTTGTAAATAGTTGGACAACAGCATCTGAATATAATAATGAATACTTTATTATAGAAAAGAGTAAGGATGCACAATCTTTTGAAAAGGTAGGAAAAATAGATGGAGCTGGTAACTCTAATGTAGAAAGAACTTATTCTTTTATTGATATGAATCCGTATAGTGGTATCTCTTATTATCGCTTAAGCCAAATCGATTTTGATGGCAGGATAATCTACTCAAATATATTGTCCATTAATTATTTAAAAGAAAAAAGACCAATTGTTAGGTTGTATCCCAATCCTTCAGATGGGGTAATTACGCTAGCATTTGATGATTTTAAAGATGATGATATCGATGTCAGGATATATGACATTTCTGGTAAAATAATAATGAGTAGATATATCAGGATAATGGAAAATAATAATACTGCCCAAATTAATCTGAACGGAATTTTGCAAGGCGAATATTTTATCTCATACACGAGCAACAGTAACACAGGTACAAGAAGATTTTTTATTCAATAATAAATTAAGTATATGAATACTTTAGCACTTAATAGTCATAGAGAAATTACCAATATGTATTTGGTTCGGTTTAAAAGATTAACCATAATGAAAAGACATTTTCAGTTGAAGAGATTTGTTTTACTTCTTTTAATATCCTTTTTTTTTACTAATACGATAAAGGCTACAATTACGCACCCATGTTTTGCCAACTCAAGTTGTACCGCCAACGATTTTACACTGACGGAAGTATATCTGGCATCAGATACATTCGGTACGAGGCTTACTACGATTGATTGCAATGGTATTCTGCCGCTCAAAGCATATTACGTAGTTAGAATTGCGAATTCCACTAGTAGTCAGAGATTAGGTGTATATGTGGATGCAAGAGTTTCCATAGGTGGTGTTATTTCAAATTTAACTTATTGTTTTGATGACACAATGCCGGCGAATGCCATCCAAACTCTGATTGTTCCTATTCCTATCTTTTGGGATTGTTCTGCACCAATCAGCATCACAGAATCACTTATTTTCTGGAGTACAGCTAGTGGTCCCGTTTGTCCGGGTAATGTGTTGAATTGTGGCCCTACTTCTCCTTCAAAATGTAGAGGAGGAGGTACATTTCCGGTTAATACACCATTGGTTTCTAATTTCACTAACACAGCAGTGTGCAACCCTAATCAGGGTATACAAACTGTTACTTATACTGATTCATCCTTTGGGGGGAATTATCCGAGCGTAACCTATTTGTGGAATTTTGGTGCAGGCGCAACACCTGCTACAGCAACTACTAAAGGACCACATATTGTTACTTACTCAAGTGCAGGAACCAAAACAGTTTCATTAACCGTAACAAATCCGGATGGAACAAATGATACAAAAACTAAATCAATAGTAGTGGGTACTTGTTGTGTTTTTAGTGCTTCCTGTCCTTCTGCACCATTTGCAAGTACCTTGTCTTGTGAACAATCCTTGCCAGCTGCTGCGACTACTCAGTCACAATTACAGGCATTGGGTTTTACTGTAAACGCTTGTGGTACACTGGGGATTTTATCTGCAGATGTCAGAACTAATGGTAATTGTTCGAATAATTACACTATTACCCGAACATACACAATTTTTAATGACATAAATTCAAATAGCATAAAGGACGCAAATGAAAACGCTCAAACATGCGTTCAAACAATTACAGTGAATGACCAGATAGCACCTGTTATAACAGGTACACCACAAAATACTACTGTAAGTTGTGCATCAGCAGTACCTACGGCAAGTATTACAAGCGTAAGTGCAACAGATAATTGTGGCGGTATAGTCACAGTAATTGTGAATGATGTTATAACAAATCAGACCTGTGCAAACAGATATACGATAACAAGAACATGGACAGCAACAGATGTATGCGGCAATAGTTCAACATCATCACAAACAATTACCGTAAATGACCAGACAGCACCGGTGATAACAGGAACGCCGTCAGGTACAACAGTAAGTTGTGCATCCGCAGTGCCTGCGGCAAGCATTACCAGTGTGAGTGCAACAGATAATTGTGGTGGTGTATTAACAGTAACAGTTAATGATGTTATTACGAATCAGACTTGTGCAAACAGATATACAATTACAAGAACATGGACAGCAACAGATGTATGTGGTAACAGTTCAACATCCTCCCAAACAATAACGGTGAATGATCAGACAGCACCTGTGATAACGGGTACACCGCAAAACACCACCGTTAGTTGTGCATCAGCAATACCTACGGCAAGTATTACCAGTGTGAGTGCAACAGATAATTGTGGCGGTGTTGTAACAGTAACTGTAACTGATGTTATTACGAATCAGACTTGTGCAAACAGATATACAATTACAAGAACATGGACAGCGACAGATGTATGCGGTAACAGTTCAACAGCATCGCAAACGATTACCGTAAATGACCAGACAGCACCTGTGATATCAGGAATACCACAAAACACAACCGTAAGTTGTGCATCAACAGTACCTGCAGCAAACATTACCAGTGTGAGTGCAACTGATAATTGTGGCGGTGTAGTAACAGTAACAGTAACTGATGTTATTACGAATCAGACTTGTGCAAACAGATATACAATTACAAGAACATGGACAGCAATAGATGTATGCGGTAACAGTTCAACATCAACACAAACGATTACCGTAAATGACCAGACAGCCCCTGTGATAACAGGAATACCACAAAACACAACCGTAAGTTGTGCATCAGCAGTACCTGCAGCAAGCATTACCAGTGTGAGTGCAACAGATAATTGTGGCGGTGTAGTAACAGTAACAGTAAATGATGTTATTACGAACCAGACTTGTGCAGACAGATATACAATTACAAGAACCTGGACAGCAATAGATGTATGCGGTAACAGTTCAACGGTGTCACAAACAATCACGGTAAACGATCAGACACCACCAACCATCTCCAGTACACCGGAAAATACAACAGTAAGTTGTTCAACAGATGTACCTGTAGCAAGTATCACAAGTGTGAGAGCAACTGATAACTGCAGCGGCACAGTAACAGTAACAGTTGATGATGTTATTACGAACCAGACTTGTGCAAATCGATATACTATAACTCGTGCCTGGACAGCAACGGATGTTTGTGGTAACAGTTCAACATCAACACAAACAATTACAGTAAATGACCAGACAGCACCAGTATTTGTTGAACAATTACCGACAGATATAACAGTAAATTGTGATGCAGTACCGACAGCTGTGACATTAACAGCGACAGACAATTGCGGCACGGCAACAGTTTCTTATGATGAAGAACGTACTTTAGGAAATTGTCCAAATTATATACTGACAAGAACATGGACAGCAACAGATGTTTGTGGGAATATAACAATACATATACAGAATCTTACTGTACAGGATACAACAAGACCATCATTTGTAGGAGATTTGCCACAAAATATTACAGTCAATTGTGATGCAATCCCTGAACCTGTTGAATTGACTTCGAGTGAAAATTGCGGATCTTCAGTTGTTACATTTAATGAAGTACGTACAAATGGAAATTGTCCTGATAATTATATACTGACAAGAACATGGACCGCAACAGACCCATGTCAGAATAGTATAACTCATGTACAGATAGTAACGGTACGGGATACTTCCAAGCCAGTTATTACAGGGGTTCCGGCAGATATAACAGTAAGTTGTTCATCAGAAGTACTGGCAGCAGATAACGCAGATGTTAGTGCAACAGATAATTGTGATGCTGAAGTTTCAATTTCATCAGATGATGTTATTAGTAATCAGACATGCGCAAATCGTTATACAGTAACAAGAACATGGACAGCAACCGATGCATGTGGTAACAGTTCAACAGCATCGCAAACAATAACAGTAAATGATACAATTAAGCCTGTTATCTCACAGGTGCCGGGAGACATAACAGTAAGTTGTGCATCAGAAGTATCAGAAGGAAGCCCATCTGATGTAAGTGCCACAGATAATTGTGCCGGTGACCGTTCGGTAACTGTAACAGTAAATGATGTTGTAAGTAATCAGACGTGTGCTAACCGTTATACAATAACACGCACATGGACAGCAACGGATGCATGTGGTAATAGTTCCACAGCATCACAAATAATTACAGTAAATGATACGATTAAACCTGTCATTACAAGTGTGCCGGGAGATGTAACAGTAAGTTGTGGATCAGATTTACCTGACCCTGGTAACGCAGATGTTAGTTCAACAGATAACTGTTCAGGAGAAGTAACTTTAACTGTAGCAGATGTTACAAACGAAGGTAATTGTGCAAATAAATATACAGTAACAAGAACATGGACAGCAACAGACGTATGTGGTAATGTTTCAACAGCATCAC
>JAYVPA010000155.1:0-4558 GCA_043757615.1 Sphingobacteriales bacterium
TTCAATAGGATTGATGGTGCCTAATGCATTGGATACATACACTACTGAAACCAGTTTTGTTTTTGCAGTAATAATTTTCTTTGCATCTTCAATGTTTATGGAACCATCCGCTTGTAGGGGAATTGTTTTCAGAATACATTTTTTCTCTTCGCACAACATCTGCCATGGAACAATATTTGAATGATGTTCCATTTCTGTAATCACGATTTCATCGCCTTCACTAATGAATTTTCTGCCAAAAGAATACGCCACTAAATTGATAGCATTGGTTGTTCCTTTGGTATAAATGATTTCATGTTCGTGTTTTGCATTGATGAATTGCTGAATTTGTTTACGCACATTTTCATACAAATCCGTTCCGATTTGCGACAAATAATGCACACCACGATGTATGTTTGCATACTGGTGTTCGTAGTAATAACTTTCTGCATCAATAACTGCCTGCGGCTTTTGCGTCGACGCTCCATTATCTAAATACACCAACTGCTTTCCTCTGATTTGTTCAGAGAGAATAGGGAAGTCGGCTCGTATTTTATTTATGTCTAACATTAAAATTCAATTTTTAATAACTCCGCAATTCTTTTTTCCATTTTATCTTTCAATGCTTCGTTTTTTATCTTTTCTACTACTTCTTCACCAAATGCAAATACCAATAAACCACGTGCTACTTCTTTTCCGATTCCCCTAGCCTGTAAATAAAACAATTCACTGTTTTCAATCTGTGAGGTGGTAGCGCCATGTGAACATTTTACATCATCCGCAAAAATTTCCAGTTGTGGTTTTGTGTAAATATTCGCATCGTTGCTCAGTAAAATATTACGGTTGCTTTGGAATGCATTTGTTTTTTGTGCAGCTTGTGCAACCACAATTTTCCCATTGAAAACGCCTGTGGATTTTCCGCCTAAAATACCTTTGTATAATTCAAAACTTTCGCAGTTTGCAACATTGTGGTTTACTAAAGTTCTGTTGTCTGTGTGTTCTTCATTTTGCAACAGATACAAACCATTCATGTGTGATTCACAGCGTTCACCGTTCACATCAAATGTCAACGAGTTGCGTGTTATTCCACCAGTTAAAGAAATAGTTGTAACGTTACAAATAGATTTTGCTGCCTGTTGTACAAACGTATTATCAGTGATGTTAAACAGATTTCCGGCATCCTGTATTTTGTAAAATTCTATGTTTGCGTGTTCCGCTACCTCAATATTTGTAACCGTGTTGTTGTATGCCGGCGATTGACCGTAATTGATATAATATTCTGAAAATTTTATTTGTGAGTTTTTTCCAACTTTAATATTGTTCTTTAAGTTAATGATGTTGGTCGTATTTGTATTGATATAAAATATTTCAATCAATTCATCTATTGTAACATTGTCGCCGATTTCTATAAAAACGCCATCACTTGCCAAAGCATTATTCAACTCAATTAAAAAATCTTTAGAAGAACTTTGCACTGCATTATTGGAGTTCCAGAAATTAATTTGGGGATGATTAATCAATTGAAAAAGTTCCGCATGAAAAACTCCGTCTATAAAAACGATTCTGTTTTCTGAAACTGAATTTGATTCGATGAATGTTGCAATATCGTCAACGTCGAAGAGGTTCTTAACCTCTTTGACGTTAACAGCAGGAACAAAACCTTGTTGTAAAATTTTATTGTAGTATGTGTATTTCCATTCTTCATTTTTCATTGACGGAACACCAATAGCGATTGCATTTTGCAGCGATGCTTTTTGTTTTTCACCTTTGATTAACGGAATTATATTTTCTAGTTGTTGTATCATTTTGTGGTTATACAGTTTCCAATTCTTTAATCCAATCGTATCCTTTTTCTTCTAATTCTAAAGCAAGATTTTTATTGCCTGTTTTTACAATTCTGCCATCATACATTACATGAACAAAATCAGGAACAATATGGTCAAGTAAACGTTGATAGTGTGTAATCACTACAAATGCGTTGTCTTTAGTTCGTAATTTATTTACGCCATTTGCAACAATACGTAAGGCATCAATATCCAGACCTGAATCGGTTTCATCCAAAATTGCCAGTTTCGGATCTAGCATTGCCATTTGAAAAATCTCATTACGTTTTTTTTCACCGCCGGAAAAACCCTGATTAACAGAACGCGAAATAAAATCTTTACTCATTTCTACCAGTTCCATTTTTTCGCGCATCAGTTTCAAAAATTCATTGGGTGCAATATTTTCCAATCCTTTTGATTTTCTGATTTCGTTTACTGCTGCTTTCAAGAAGTTAGCATTGCTTACGCCCGGGATTTCTACAGGATATTGAAAAGCTAAGAATACGCCTTGTTGTGCACGTTCTTCAGGTTCTAATTCTAACAAATTGTGTCCGTCAAATTCTACTGTTCCTTCTGTTATTTCATAGCCTGGTTTTCCTGTAAGCACTGCTGCCAATGTAGATTTTCCTGTGCCGTTTGGTCCCATGATGGCGTGCACTTCACCTTCATTTACTTCTAATGTAAATCCTTTTAAGATTTCCCTGTTATCTATTGAAGCGTGTAAGTTGTTTATTTTTAGCATTGTTGTTTATTTGTTTCACGCAAAGATGCTAAGAAGCAAAGTGCGCGAAGTTTTTTTAACTATTAATTTGCGATTTATAATATTCTATAAAAAATTGAATTTCTGTTTTTAATATTTCTAATTTATGGTCAATTAATGGAATTATTAATTGTGGGTCAATGCCGTCGTAATCGTGAATTAATTTATTTCTTAGACTTATAATTTTTCTTTTGTCTGTAATTTCTATGGTTGGATTTAGTTTAATTAAATTATTGATTGCTTCGCCAATAATTTCTAAATTTCTTTCAGCTACACGTTGTGCTGGAATAGATAAAAATTCTTTTTTACTTGGATGAATTTCTTTTGAAGCATATTGTTCAATTTCATTGATTGCATTCAATATATCTGTTAATAATTTTAAAATTTTATTATGCTGCATAAATCATAATTTTATCTGCATTGATGCTATTAATTAAGTAAGGATTTTTTAATGTGTTTTCAGAAATTAAATCAATATTTCTACGTAGTATTTCTTCTAATTTGTATTGAAAATCAAAATAGTTATCAAAATAGTTAGTTTCCAAATCGTTCTTAAAAGAAACTAAGAAATCAACATCACTATTTGTGTTCATTTCATTTCGTGCAGCAGAACCAAATACAAATAAATTGGCAACATGATATTGCTTGCATGCTGCTTGTATTTCATTTTTATATTGTTGTAATATGTTCATTTATTTTGTTTGTTTTACTAAAAGACGCTAAGTGCGCAAAGGTTTTATTTGTTTATCCTACTGAACCTTCCAAACTGATAGCTAATAATTTTCTTGCCTCCACAGCAAACTCCATCGGCAGGTTATCCATGACTTCTTTGCAAAAACCATTTACAATCATCGCTACTGCTGTTTCTTCATCAATTCCTCTTTGCTGAAAATAGAACAACATATCTTCGCCTATTTTTGACGTAGTGGCTTCATGTTCAACCTTAGAACTGTTGTTGCTGATTTCTAAATACGGAAATGTATGCGCACCGCATTGGTCGCCCATAAGTAATGAATCGCATTGAGAAAAATTACGCGCGTTTTCTGCTTTCCTGTGCACTTTTACTAAACCGCGATAGGAGTTCTGCGACTTTCCAGCAGAAATCCCTTTTGATACAATTCGGCTTTTGGTGTTTTTACCAATATGAATCATTTTAGTACCTGTATCTGCTTGCTGGTAATTATTGGTTACTGCCACTGAGTAAAACTCACCAATAGAATTATCACCAGCCAAAATACAAGACGGGTATTTCCAGGTAATAGCAGAACCTGTTTCCACTTGTGTCCAAGAAATCTTAGAACCGTTTCCTTTGCAGATACCACGTTTGGTAACAAAATTATAAATACCACCTTTTCCTTCTTTATCACCGGGATACCAGTTTTGAACAGTAGAATATTTGATTTCTGCATTGTCTAAAGCAACCAATTCAACTACTGCGGCATGTAACTGATTTTCATCTCTTTGTGGAGCGGTACAGCCTTCTAAATAGGATACATATGAGCCTTCATCTGCAATTAATAAAGTTCTTTCGAATTGTCCCGAGCCTGCAGAGTTGATGCGGAAATACGTACTTAATTCCATCGGGCAACGAACGCCTTTCGGAATATAACAAAACGAACCATCGCTGAAAACAGCGCAATTCAAGGACGCATAGTAATTATCATTTTTAGGAACTACAGAACCAATGTATTTTTTCACCAGTTCCGGATGTTCCTTGATTGCATCGCTCATTGAACAGAAAATAATTCCCTTTTCCTTGAGTGTTTCCTGAAAGGTAGTTTTTACCGAAACCGAATCAAATACAACATCGATAGCTACATTGGATAACCGCTTTTGCTCATCTAATGAAATACCTAATTTTTCAAACGTCTTTAATAATTCAGGATCAACTTCATCCAAAGAACTAAGTGATATCTTTTGTTTTGGTGCCGAATAATAAATAATATTTTGGAAATCTATAATTGGGAAATGCACTTTTGCCCAATGAGGCTCAGGC
>JAYVPA010000156.1:0-17291 GCA_043757615.1 Sphingobacteriales bacterium
TCCTTCAATCTGGAAATGTAAAAACTGTTCTAACTCTTCGTATGATTTTTCTGCGTATTGCAATAATGCAGATGCTTGTCCGTAGATAGATGTGACGTTCAATTTTTGCATCAGATAATATCCGTCTATGAAATTCTTAACACCGCCTGAAATAATGAATTGTTTGCACGTCATTAAATCGCCTAACTCTTCCTGCAATTCATTTACAAATATTACCATTTCTTCTGCACTGTGTCCGATATGCGTAATTGATTTATACGTTTCAAATTTTTGTTTATCTCCTCGTAATAATTCCAGCTTAGAAAAATTAGTGCCGCCATGTGCTGCAAATTCTATTGCTTCGATTGGTAATTGTACTAAAGCCCGCAAACTTTCTTTTCCAAAACCTTGTCCAACTTCTTTTACAATCACTTTTTGTTTTGTTTTATCTAAAAAATTCTGAATCGTTTGTATTGGCGCTACGGTTATTTTATCACCTTCCGGCTGGAGCCATTCCTGTAACGGATTGACATGAATGATAATTCCATCTGCCTGCAATTTATCTACCAATTGGTCAATCTTGAAAAGTTCATTATCTTTTAATAATAATTCTAATTGGGCAATACCAATGTTTGTATAAAATGGTAAATCATCGCCAATTAATTTTCTGAAATCAAAATCCTTTAAACGTTCATCACTTTCTAACAATGCGCGGCAAGAACCCAAACCCATACCCATCCCAAATGTTTTGCAGGCACGTGCCAAGTTTGCATTTATGTGATAAGCTTTTTCTGTACCACCGGTCATGCTGGAAACCCAAATCGGTGTTTCCATTTTTTTATTAAGAAAAGTAAATGATGCTAATTTCTGGTTCGGATGCGCAGCTAAGATTGGTTCGTAAGAAAAACGTTTATCTAAAAAAGCATTTTCTACCTGCGATTGAAAGGCGAGTTGAATATGATCTTGCTTGCGATCTGGAGCTGTCGGATCGGAAGCCGTTATTTTTTCGTGTTTGTCCAAAATGTTTGTATGTAAAGTTACGCATATTAACGTTTTGAAACGTTAAAAGTTTAAAAAAAATCCAACCTCGTAGGTTAGGTTTTCACCTTCAGAGAGTGAGCAGATTTTTGTAAATCTTTTAACCATAAACCGCGTTTGTGGCGCAGCAACCAACCTGCTGTCTGGTAAATATGTCCGTCTTTCGTTTCAAACACATCTATCACAAATTGAAAACGATGGTCTTGCTGTTCAGAAGATAGTATTCCTGAAATTTGCGACTCTCTTACTTTCAACTTATTTGCTGTGGTAAATGTAGTATCCTTAGCTTCCACATTCAGTTCTGTCATGTTTCTTTTCAGCTGGTTCATAATAGAATCACACATCATGTCAAAACCATTCTCGCCGGGTTTTATACCATGATCTATTAAAATAAAATATACACTTCTGTAATTATTCCTAGCTTGGAGTAAGGTGTTTTTTCCGGGATATACATCATTCCCTTTGAATAAATAAGCCGGATATTCTATGCTTACATTTTTATCAGAAAATATTTTCGGCGTTTTACTGTATTTGCAGGAAATAAAGAGTAATGAGCAAAGAACCACATATAAAGAATGTAAAATAAGTTTTTTCATATTACAAAGATAATCGTTTAAAAGTGGATTTTGCTGCCATGCTCCTGTAGCCATTTGCGGTGGTTCTTGTAATTCGGCATTACATTTTCTACATGCTTCCAGAATTTCGGCGAATGATTCATTTCTTTTAAATGTGCCAATTCATGCACAATCACATAATCTATAATATCTGCCGGCAATAATAATAATTTTGTTGCAAAAGAAATCTTGCGGCTTGATGAACAACTACCCCAACGAGACACCGTATGTTTTACATCCACTTTCTCTATTTTTTCTTTAAAGAAATTTTCGTTCCAGTAGAGTGTTCGTTTTTGCAATTCAGGTAAAAAATATTTTTCTGTAAAACGCAATAAGAAACGCTGGATTTCCAACAACTGTTGTTTATGCTGCTGATTCTCCAGTAAATATATTTTCAATGTTGTATCACCGCGGTAGCTTAATTTATTCTTTCCTGTTTTTATAAATTCTATTTCTGTTTTAAATTCTTTACCGTAAATTTTCAAGATGCGACCCTGATAATATGCAACTGTATGTTGATGCTCCTGGTAATATTTTTTTTCTTCGATTTGTTGTCTTGCCCAGATTAAAAACTGTTTAACTGTTTTTTCTTTATCCGCTACAGAAATATGTTTGGGTAAGCGCACAATGATTTCATTTTTTCCTAATGCCACACGCGAAGAACCTCTGGATTCTACAATTATCTTTACCGGTACCGGAAGATTTTCTGTATTATATATATTAACACTCATTTTTTGACTTCAGGATTGTTAGATTTTCGGAATCAAGATTATGTGTCTTGATTTATCTGTTCAATAATCTATAGCTTAGATAGCTTTTACAAACATATTCTCTGCGGCATCTTTGCTTATGGTTAATTGTTTTTTATCGTTTATTATAAGCTGTATCGTTTCATCAAATTCTTCTTTGTCTGCAATTCTTATCTTATCATTTAATTGTAACTGAATTTTATTCAGGTATTTCAGAAATGCCGCAGAATCATCATTAACATTCGACAGGATGTATTGTTTTTTCAATTTCGCATCTGCCAGACAAATCACATTTGGCATCAGCATATTTCCCATTTTATCCGGAATCGGGTCACCGTGCGGATCAAACTTCGGATGACCTAAATACTCATCCATTCTGTCTATTAATTCATCAGACTGGATATGTTCTAATTGTTCGGCAATATCATGGATCTTATCCCAGGTGAATTTTAAATTCTTTACTAAAAAGGTTTCCCAAAGACGGTGTTTTCTCAATACCTGAATGGCAATCTGTAAACCTGTCTTTGATAAGGAAACTCCATAATATTTTTTGTAGGCTACTAATTTTTTATCAGACAGTTTTTTAAGCATATCTGTTACAGATGCTGCAGAATGATCTAGTCTGTAGGCTAAATCATTTGTCTTCACAATACCTTTTTCGGTTGTTTCACTCAATTGAAAAATATATTTCAGATAATTTTCTTCTACGGCACTGAGTAATATCATCTTAAAAATTTAGTCTAATCTAAAAATAATATTTAATAATTGGAAAAAATAATTTTAACATTGTGGAAATTATGGCACCAAATGATCAAAAATGGCGTTTAGAGCGAACTACTGTTTCCCTTCCGGAATCGTTTTCCAGCATTGCTGTTCCAAAAAATGCTACAGGCTGGAGAAAGTTGATGGCATTTTTGGGTCCGGGTCTGATGGTGGCAGTTGGTTATATGGATCCGGGCAACTGGGCAACTGATATTGCCGGAGGTTCGCGCTTTGGCTATACCTTATTATCCGTAATTTTAATCTCCAATTTATTTGCCATCTTATTACAACATCTTGCTTTAAAGCTCGGTATTGTAACAGGCAGAGATTTAGCACAAGCTTGCAAAGATTCCTATTCAAAACCGGTAAGCATTGCATTATGGGTTTTATGCGAGATTGCAATTGCTGCATGTGACTTAGCAGAAGTGATTGGTTCTGCAATTGCTATTAATTTATTATTCGGAATACCACTGACCATCGGTATTATCATCACCATTTTAGACGTGTTGGTTTTATTGTTATTACAAAATAAAGGCTTTCGTTATCTGGAAGCATTTGTTGGCGGGTTGATATTTATTATTTTCTGTTGTTTCTCTTATGAATTAATCATTTCAAAACCGGATTTTGCGGCAGTGATGGGCGGCTTGTTGCCAAAAACAGAAATCCTCACACATGGGGATATGCTTTATATTGCAATTGGAATTTTAGGCGCCACCGTGATGCCGCATAATTTGTATTTACATTCAAGTATTGTTCAGACGCGCGATTTTGAAAGAAACGATGAAGGCAAAAAACAGGCGATAAAATATGCTACTATTGATTCTACGGTTTCATTATTATTAGCATTCTTTATAAACGCTGCGATTTTGATTTTAGCGGCCTCTGCTTTTCACTACAGCGGACACCAAGAGGTTGCGGATATCTATGATGCCTATAAATTATTACAACCAATACTTGGTGTAAAATTCGCCTCCACTTTTTTTGCAGTTGCATTATTAGCCAGCGGACAAAACTCTACATTAACAGGAACTTTAGCAGGGCAAATAGTTATGGAAGGCTTTTTGAATATCCGTTTAAAACCGTGGCTGCGCAGATTGATAACACGTTTGATTGCTGTTGTGCCTGCGCTGTTCGTTTCTATACTTTATGGAGAAAACGGAACCGGTACCTTATTAATTTTAAGTCAGGTGGTTTTATCTGTTCAGCTAAGTTTTGCTGTAATTCCTTTATTGCAATTTACAGGAAACAAAACAAAGATGGCTGAGTTTGTAAACGGTAAACTATTACAAACAACCGCCTGGATAATTGCTGTAATAATTATTGTATTAAACGGTGTGATGCTGTGGAATATGTTTAAGTAAGTGTCAATCCTTCCTCAATAATTTATACAGCTTAATTCCCAGCATTAATAAAATTACTAAAATTGCTAAACCAATAAATCCTGTAAGAAAACTTAAGTTTGTTTTTACGACTGCTAAAAATACTATCGCGAATAAAAATATGGTTGCTACTTCATTCCAGATTCTTAATTGTGTGGATGTGAATGAAAATTTATTTTCTTGTTGTTGCTTGAAAATATAATGCAATGAAAAATGATAGCATACTAACAGAAATACAAATGTTAGTTTTATATGCATCCAGCCTTGTGACAAAAATCCAGATTTTATTAACAGCGTGATTCCTAATGCCATTGTAATTACACATGCAGGCCAGGTGATAATGTACCATAACTTGCGCTGCATAATTTTAAACTGATTGATTAAGATTGATTTTTCAGGTTCCGGTTTTTGATTGGCTTCTGTTGCATAAATAAACAAACGCGGCATATAAAATAATCCGGCAAACCAATTCACTACAAAAATTATATGCAGTGCTTTTATGTAATTGTAATCCACAAAGTAAATTTATGAATTAAGATTTATGATTTACGATTTACATCAAAAAAAATCCGTCCCGCTTAAAGCGGGACGGATTTGATTATAATTTTTATTAATTTACTTTTTGGTTTTTGGTTTTTTTGCCGGTTTTTTTGTTGACGTTAATTTTTTTTTTGAGGCGCCGGCGCCGAACCTCCTGCTTTCACTTGTACCGTTGTTTCTTCATTTATATAACATTTTACGGTGTATGGCGCACCAACACTTAATTTTTTAGCAGTAATTTCTGCTTTAGTCGGTAAGTATTGTGTGTATGAAGAAATCATCTTTTGGGCTTCTGCTTTTACATCGTCAGTACCTATTTCTATCGCTTTCCTCAAATAATCAAAAGCAGGCCACAAAATAATTTGCGATTGGAATCCTGTTCCCGGTCCGCATAATTTTCCGCTTCCTAAATATAAATTTCCAATCAACAGATAAGCTTTTGCCATATCAGGTTTGTACTGCAATGATTGTTTTGCAAAATCCCTTGCAGCCGGGAAATCATTTTTATCTGCTCTGATAGAAGCCATGATAAAATATAAGTCTGCTTTTTTTACAGAGTCTGTTTCAACTGTTGCCGCATTCTGATATAAAACAAATGCTGAGTCATACTGATTTTTTTTCATAAAGATACTTCCTAAGCGAATGGCATAACTGTAAGAGGGTGCCATTGCATTCAGTTTTCTTAAAAACTCTACGTTTGTTACGCTATCTGTACAACCTTTTGTTTTTGTGTACACTGTTTTTAGTGTTTCTAAATCGTTCGGATTTTCTTTATATTTTTTCAAATAGATTTCCAATAATTTAGCACAATCAGCCGGATCGGATTTGTCTGCAAAGTTTTGTGTATATAAATCATCAATCACCACTTTTACATCTTTGTAAGCCTGTAATTGTTTATTATTTACATTCGAAATGTTCTTGTCTACAATCTTAGAAAGTTCATCGTATTTACCTTTCACAAAATCTGCTGTAATTCCATCTCTTCCTATCTGATTTACCAACAGTTTAAAATACGTCTGGATATAGTATGGAAACGCATTGTCTCCGGTAAGCTGTAGTGTTTTCTCCAGATCTTTACGAACCTGAGGAATGTCGGCATTTTTACCATATTTCAATAAATCAATCGATCTTTTACCTAATACATATTCGTCTTCACCAAAACATTGAATTTGTTTGTTATAGATTTGAAACAATGTATCTACATAATTCTGACGCAATGTATTGTCTGTTGTTTTTTGAATTAATGCTGTGTACATCACCGCTCCATCCAGGAATGTTTGTTTACGAAATCCCGGTGCATTTTCATACATATTTTTCCATTGCTGAAATGCATCTGAATACAAACCTTTCTTAAAAAATTCTCTGTAAATAGAATAAGCAGGCGTCGTTTTTGTACTATCGCCATTAATGTAACGTGCACAATTTTGTGCTTGTATAGTTCCAAAAATAAGGACTAAAGAGCTAAGTACTAAAAAAATCTTTTTCATTGTTATCAATCAATTGTTATCAATAATATTTTCTTTTTACAAACCATCTGTCATTTAATGAGATTCCGAATTTAAGACGAATGAAGTTTTCACGAACAAGGTTTTGTTGTATTGTTCCCCTGCTGCCCACTTCCAATCCGATGCTGAATGCGTACGTGTAAACCTTTTGTAATAATCCTTCGTCATTAGCTGTTGTGATGATTAATGGAATACCTATTCCAAAGTCTATGCCAAACTCATTTATAGCTTTATTATTGATTTTAATATTTGTCTGTGTGTAGTTAAATCCGGCTCTGTATTTCAGCCTTGAAAAGAATTTAGAGAAGTTTTTATCGTTTGGCAGGAATTCACCGCCAGCTGCAATTCTCCAGCTGTTATTCAGTTTTGAAGCAGCATTATCTTCAAATCCTTTGTACTTGCTCCAAGGCTGGAATTTAAAATCAACACCCGCTTTCCATTTCATCCCTCGTGAAGCGACTATACCAATCTCCAAAGTTGCAGGAATTCTGATATTTGTTGACTGTCTGAATTTCTCAGAAAGTGTATCTAAAATTGCAGTGCTTATAGTACGTGGCTTTATATAATCTGTAATAAAATCATTTATACCTGCATCTGAGTTTCTGTAACCTAAATATCCTGACTGAAACGTATACAATGCTTCATCGTTATAAGTTCCTTTACCAAATTTTATGGGCGCAGAACCCGATAACCCGAACGTGACATTGTAGATTTTATTTGTATCGCTTTTGCTTTTTATCGGCAGGTTATATTGTACACCCGCATTCCAGATAAAGCTGCTCACTTTTGTATTTGTGAATGTCCATGTTGTATAACTGTCGACATCGTAAGTACCTGATTTATTTAACTGATAAGCAAAAGTGTTGTTGTTTAATTTACCAAATAAGTAGCCAACGTTAAAGCCTAACAACAGACCTTTATACCTGAACCCATTTCCCCAGGAAACATTATATAATGTTCCCGAACCTTCATATTCAAATCTCACTGCATTTGCAGTATCAAATGAGGTTGTTTGAGATACCAGATAATCTTTTGCTGAAAATGGCAATACGCTTACCCCTGTTGTCCAGTATTTTTTTATCGGAAAAAAAAGAGACAGGTTGTTTAATGTAAAGCTGTTTTGTTTTGCTTTTAGATTCTGAGTTCTAATTTTTCCGAAATTTCCTGAAAACCCTACATCGAAAGTGGTTAATTGTAAGGCTGCATAAGAAGCAGGATTCAGGTAGTTTACGGTTTCACCGGATTGAAATGCAGCCCCTAAGCCACCCATTTGAGCAGATTGTGCGCAGTTATTATCAAATGCAAAGCCTAATCCATAGCGAGAATAAGGTGTATGTTCCTGAGCATTAGCTTGTTGTAAAACAACTGTTAAGATTAAAAGTAGAAAGAGATTACGCATTATATTCCAGTATATGATTCAACCCAATTAATGTAAAATTGGGAATTGCAAATATCTCATTTTTAAGCCTATAAACCAACAAATCAGTATCTCCGCCCGTAATTATTACGTTCAATTGAGAAAATTTAACTAAATAATCATTTAACATGCCGTCAATTTCCCTGCTTGCGGCAAATAACACACCTGAAAGCATATTTGATTTGGTATTATTTCCAATTAAGTCTGCCTGATTTTCCAGTTCTACCAAAGGCAACTTGCCTGTAAAAGTATGCATCGCTTTGAGGCGCATCTTAAGCCCGGGATGGATGCTGCCACCGAGAAATTCATTTTCTGAATTAATGAAATTAAATGTAATACAGGTTCCGCAGCCAATCACCAAATTATTTTGATTTGGAAATTGCGCCTGTGCTGCGGCAATCAATGCTAACCTGTCTTTTCCTAAAGTATCTTTTGATGAATAATTATTCTTAAAGGGCAGGCTTGTGTATGCATCTAAGATTACGTTTTGAGAAATTGTCTTTAACGCATCTAAAAGATATGCAGGAATTTCTATCGTACTTGAAAAAATGGATTTTTGAATCTTGTTTGCAGAAATAATTTTTAATAAGTCGATTGTATGATCTTTCTCAAAAACCAAAACATCCCTCATTATTTCATTATCAAAAATTCCGATTTTTGTACGCGTATTTCCTATGTCTATTGCTAAGTTCAAATTATTCTTTTTGAAGTTGATTGATTGGTCAGTTTTTCATTTTCCATATTTTCTATCAATACCAAACCGGGTGTTTTCCCAATTTCTATAGAGCCCAATTCATTGTCAAAACTTAATGCTTTTGCTCCGTTAATAGTTGCCCATTTTAATATCATTTCAAAATCTAAATATGAGCAATATTTAAGAATGGTTTTCATTTCTTCCAGAATATTCAATTGCCAGTTTGATGTCAGACTGTCCGTTCCGATGCACATCTGGGCATTTGTTTCTGTAAATTTTTTATAATTCGGTAGGCAATTTTCAATGTACAAATTTGCATTCGGGCAAGTCGTCCAAAACACATTATCATTACCTAATTGCTGATGTGCTTTTTCTATTTCTTTTTTTGTTGTTAATGTATTATGCACAAACAGGTTTTTATTTTGCCTTTGCAAATATTCTAAAGCATAAAAAATTGCTGATTTATTAAGTTTTGGAATAGCACTTGTCGTAAAACCAATCTTCTCATAAAAATCAATAAAGCCGCCTGTCTTGTTTAAGAAAAGTTCATTTTCAGAAACCGTTTCTTGGTTGTGGATGGAAATAGTCTTTGTGTAATGACATTGTTTCGCTTCGCTCGCAATGACGTCAAACAATTTTCTGGAAACCGAATAGTTTGCATGCGGTACTTTTGATTTTTTATTTTTTGCAGTTTCTGTCAGCTGATTAAAAACGGCATCATATTGTTCAATAACATTTGCAGTATTTTCTTCCTGAAATAAATCGAAATATTCCACGAATGTATAATAATGTAAATTCTCTTTTCTCTTTTGAAGAAATGTATCTGTTGTATTTGAAATATCGCCAACCGCAACAATACCTGAATCCAGCATATTTTTTTCTTCGCGCTCAATGGCTGCCTGAATGACTTCCGGTGAATGATTTCTGTTTTTTATGACTTGCGAAATAAAATCTATCAGTCCTGTTCCTGTCTGTGCCACATTTTTTAGATGCGATAATTCCAGATGACAATGTACATTGATAAAACCGGGAACAATAATTCCCTCGTACGTTTCCAGTTCTGCGGCATCAAATTTATCTTTTCCCGATATTTCAATAATCTTGCCATTGTCATCTACGACAATAACTCCATTTTCAATAGGAGAAGATGTGATTGGATAAATTTTTTCGGCGGAGATTTTACGAAACATGATTATAACAAAGATATAAAAGTGTTTTGTCTTTAGTCATTGAAAAAGTTGAAGTATCTTTGTATTTGATTGGAAAAGCAAACCGACATACGAACTCTTTCAAAAGAACAGCTCATTGCTCAATTAGAACAATTGGGCGAAAAGCCGTTCCGTGCGAAACAGATTTATGAATGGCTCTGGAAAAAATCTGCGGTTGATTTTGAAGCAATGACAAATCTTTCTAAAGAGCTGCGTGAAAAATTAAAAGAACATTTTTCCATTCTTCCGATCTCAATTTACAAAGTACAGAAATCAAATGACGGCACGATAAAATCTGCTTTTCAGTTGCACGACAAACATTTAATTGAAGGCGTTATGATTCCTACTGAAGACCGTGCTACGGCATGTGTTTCGTCTCAGGTCGGCTGCAGCCTGACGTGTTCATTTTGTGCAACAGGCTTTCTGAAAAGAGAAAGAAATTTATCTGCCGCAGAAATCTACGACCAGGTTGTTTTGTTGAATAATCAGACACAAGAAAGCACAGGCAGGAACTTATCGAATATCGTTTTTATGGGTATGGGCGAACCTTTGCTGAATTATTCAAATGTGCTGACAGCTATCGATAAGATCACTTCTGAAGAAGGATTGAACATGTCAGCAAAACGCATTACTGTATCAACCGCAGGTATTGCGAAGATGATAAAAAAACTCGCTGACGATAATGTGCGTTTTAATCTTGCTTTATCCTTACATGCAGCCGATGATGAAAAACGAAATACCATCATGCCAATCAATGAACAAAATAATATTGAAGTTCTGATTGAGGCATTGCAGTATTTTCAGGCAAACTGCAAAGGCGAAGTTACGTTCGAATATATTTTGTTAGATGGAGTAAACGATACATTAGAGGATGCAGAGAAATTGGTAGAAATCTGCAATAAATTACATGATGTGAAAATAAATGTGATTGAATACAATAAAATTGACCAAGCAAATTTTCATAAATCTACAGTAGAAAAACGGGAGAAGTTTATTGACTATCTTTCTAAACATAAAGTGATTGCTAATGTCCGGAAGAGCCGCGGTAAAGATATAGATGCTGCATGTGGCCAACTTGCGAATAAAAGTTAATCGCTGATTTAGTTACCACAAAAAGCAATACCAAAAATCCTTATAAAACCACGTTTTAAAAACATGTGGTTTTTTCTTTTTATAAAGTGATGACCCGTGGTTTTCTATTAGTTTTTATTTTAGTGGTTTTCCTGTATATCTTTTTGTTTATAAATACTGATATTTACATTAATAAAATAGTAGCCATGAAACAATCAATAATTATCACACTTACAGTTGTTGCGTTTTTTGCATGTAAAAAAGAAGACCCGACAACACTTACACAGGAGCTGGCAAAAAATGAATGGCAAAAAACCAGCATTTTAGTTTCTACAGATTCTATTGCGCCAGACACCATACCAACTATTGCAGTAATTCCTGCCGATTGTAAAAAAGATAATATCTGGCGTTTTGATGCGACCGCTAATACTTTTCAACTATTGGAAGGCGCAACCAAATGCAATATTTCTGATCCTGATATTAAAGATGAAGGCACTATTGAAGAACAGGACAATGGGTCTAAACTAAAAGTAGATGATGGCGGTACTGCCGAAATATGGGAAATTGAATCACGCTCCGCATCTTCATTCCGCGTAAGTTATTTTGGACGGAATTCAAGCAATAAGCTGGTAAAATTCAGAGTAGTATTTACTAAAATATAATTTTTTGCTATTTCAACAAACCTCTTTCTAAAGTAAGTTTTACCAGGCCTGCGACATTCTTAACGCCGAGCTTGCTGATTAAATTCATACGATGTGTTTCTACTGTGCTGACACTTAAAAAAAGTGTCTCTGCAATTTCCTGTGTGGTTTTCTCATCTACAATAAGTTCTAAGATTTCTTTTTCGCGACGTGTAAGTTTCGGAATATAGGAAGTGTCTTTTTTCTGGCCCATCGCTTCTTTCAATATCAAGTCTTGTACGCTTTTTTGTATATATTGCTCTCCCTTTAATGTGGAATCTATTGCTGTGAAAAAATCCTGCTCAGAGGCATCCTTTAACAGATAACCGTCTGCACCATTTCGTAAAGCTGTTTTTACCAGTGCGGTTTCTTCAAATGAGGTCAGCATCACAACTTTCATTGCCGGAAATTTTTTCTTAAATATTTTCAGGGCTTCCAGGCCGTCATCGCCTTTTATGTTAATGTCTAAGAATAAAACCTGTGGCTGCTCTTTCTCTAATACCTGATTTGCTTCAGATAAATTGTTGATCGCAAATTGCACTTTGTATTCTTTCTTAAGTGTAAAGATATTAGAAACACCTTGCAGCACAATTCCGTGGTCGTCAATAATTCCTATAGTTATCATAAAATACTTTTATAGTTTGCCAATAAAAATAATATTTTTATAGAAGTATTTATTAATAAAATAAGTTTATCCTGAAAGATGTCTTAAAATATAGTGTTTTGGCTTTTTGCCTGGTTTGCTTTCATCATGTTTTTTCGTCTGATGGAGTTGTTCTTTTTAAGCGTGCACAGTCTTTTGAAAAAACCAATACTGATAGTGCGTTGTCTTATTATAATGAGATTTTAAAGGATAAGGGAATCAGAAAAAACTTACCTGAAGTTTATGGAAAAGCTTTGCGCAAAAAAGCACTTTTAAATTCTGATGAAAAGAATGAAAGTGAGCATATTGATTTATGTAAACAGGCCATAACTTATTTTCAGAAAACTCATAATAAAAAGGAAATTGGTATTACGCTCAATACAATTGCAAACATATATCAGGTAAAAGGTTATTTTGATTTAGCCATTGCCAATTATCAGAAAGCCGCGGTCATTTTTGACACTATAAAGTTTTATAATGGTTTAACTATTTGCTACAGTAATATTGCATCCATTTATAATAATACAGAACAGTTTCAGAATGCTCTGAAGTATAATTTACTGGCTTATCAGTCGGCAATTCTAAAAAATGACACGTTTAGCGAAGGTATGATTGCACACGATGTTTCTATTGCATTTACTAAAAATAATTCACCTGACAGCGCAAAAAAATATGCATTACTTGCTTTAAAATCTGGCAATTCCATTCAAAATGATTTTGTAACAGGTTATGCTTACAAGGCATTGTATGAATATTATAAAATAAAAAAAGACTGGCGAAATGCATACATAAATGCCCAGCTGTCGCTGATGTATATTTTAAAAACATCTTCTGACTATGATGCCGCATTTGCGTATTGCAATATGGCTGAAAGCACGCTGGCATTGCATAAGAATGCAGAATCAAATGCAGCGATAATCAATGCAGAGAAATTGGCAAAACAAGTTGCATCGTTTCAGTTAAATAAGCGCGTTTACGGTTTATATAATCAAATTGCTGCTGCTTCAGGTGATTATAAAAATGCTTTTTACTATGCACAATTATATCAGCAGAGCAGCGACAGTGTGTTTTTTGAAAAAAGAAACAATACACTGAATGAACTGGAAACAAAATATCAGACGGCGCAGAAAGAAACAAAAATTGCGCAGCAACAAATAGAAATCCAACAACAGGAAATTAAGACCAAACAAGCGCGAACCAGATTTTTGATTGTTGTTGTTTTATTTCTTGTTTTATTTCTTGGCTCATTTTTATTGTATCTGTTCTTAAAGCAACGACAAAAATTACTTCAAAATAAAATCATCACAATTGAACAGCAAAAGAAATTAGAACTCACTCAGGCAATTATTGATGGCGAAGAGATGGAGCGCATACGTTTAGCAAAAGAATTGCATGACGGTATCGGTGGTTTGATGAGTATGATCAAGTTACAATTCACCAATTTTAAGAAATCACATAACGAAATAGAAAACAATCCGGAATATAATGATGCGTTGAATCTGTTAAATACGGCTTCACAGGATATACGAAAAATCTCGCATGCGTTGATGCCATCAGCGCTGGAACGCTTAGGTTTAATTGATGCTGCAGAACAATTCTGCACGCAGATGCAGGTAAGCGGAGATTTTGAAGTTGATTTCCAGCAGTATGGTTTTGAAGAAAGATTGCCCCAACGTTTTGAATTATTAGCCTACAGAATTATTCAGGAATTATTAAATAATATTGTAAAATATGCCGGTGCAAAAGAAGTGTTAGTGCAGCTTTCTAAAATTGAAAATCAACTTTCTATTACGGTAGAAGATGACGGGAAGGGTTTTGACATTAATACAATAAAAAATAAAGATGGTATTGGGTTAGACAGCATGCAAAAACGAATTGCATTGCTCAACGGAAAAATGGATATTAATTCAACCATAGGAAAAGGCACTTCGATAAATATTGAATTACTAATAATATAATTCTACATAAAAAAAAGATAGCGTAACATAAAATGTTCCGCTATCCGCTCAACAACAAAAAGAAAAGTGTGTCTGTTAATTTAATCTTGAATACACTACTCTGCTTGCTCCGGAGAATGTGATACCTGCTGCATCACCTGCATCAGTAATGGTGTATTTTGCATCATTTGTTCCTCCATCAAAAGCAAAATGTAATTGATTGCCGGATTTTGCAGACCAGTTATAAGCTGTTGTTTCGCGAGCTGTTGTTCCGAACGGTCCAACGCTGAATGTTTCCTGAATACCTGAACCATCAGAATTGAAAGTCAGTTCGACCACACTGGTTTGTGTAACATCACCGCTGCCTAAAATTTCCTGATGCTGCCATGTTCCTATGATTCTTTCGTCAAATGAACCTGAACCGCTTGGTTCTAATGCATTATCTTTTTTGCATCCCGATACGATTACTGCGAAGAAGATTATCGCCATTGCAACTGTTCTTCTGATTATTTTAATTGTGTTCATGATTATTGATTTTAAACTGTTTGATAATTTTTGTTATTAATACGTAATTGTGCTTACTGAAACCTTTTGTGTGGATGTGCCTGATGTTATTTTAGTAAATGTATCTGTAATTTTTGTTACACGATTATTAGCATCAAAAGCATATACATATTCGTGTAATTCTTGTCGGCTACCCAGGTCTAAAATTGAATTTCTTAGCAGTTTATTATAAAGTGTTGTTGCTGTTGCCTGCTCTTGTTCCATCACTTTATAAAACTGAATCGGTTTAAAAAGAATCGGCAGTTCATTTATCCCTTTCTGGTAGGGTAAATTGTCGTAGTAATTAAAATTGATAGTCGCTTCTGAATTAATAGCTGTAAGGTTTCCAACTGTATAATTAAAATTACCCTGAGTAGTTGATGCTCCGCTGCTGTTAATAAGTGCTATACTTCCCAGCTGAGTCTGAGTGTTTACAAAATTGATTTGAGATGTGGCAGAAAATAATGATTTAAATGTTTTATCGGGATTGAACGATAATACCTGATTTACATTTGAACTTTGTTTTTTAAAGGCCACACTATTAGCTGAAAGTATCACTGAATCTACAGAGGTTGCATTTTTTGATGAATATCTTATCAGCTTTCCCTGTGAGTCATATTCATACAACTGTGATCTTACAGTAGAACCATTTTCAGTTGTTGTAATGATTCTTGGTTTAACGGACACTACCGGAGCAGTTGGTGCGATAGGAGTGTTAACACCATTATCAGGAGTGATTTCACTTTCTTTTTTGCAACTTGTTGCGCTTACTGCGAAGAAGATAACCATCATGGCTACTATACTTCTGAATGTTCTTGTTTTCATAATTATTGTTTTTTTTTGTTTAAGAATTTATTTAAAAATGTTGGATGTTTATTTGCTGGCATACGCTGCTGCTGGTTTAGTGTACATAACATTGTCACCAAATACTAACTGAGTTTCTGTAGATTCATACTTTACAGCTGTTGATTTTTCATCACCGTGTAAGATGCTGATAGAGCCTTTTTCTGTCATCCATTTACCCCTGCCTGTAACTACGTATTTACTGTTTTCACTTTTAAAAGAGATGAATGTTCCGTTAGCATTGAACTGGCAGTATTCCAATTTGGATTTTTGAGCCATGTTCCAGTTTTTTTCCCAGGTGCCAACTACGCTGCTGTCAATTTTGTTCAACTGTAGGTTGTACTGGCTAGTTGTCATATTTTTTGTTTTGCCAAATGCCGTAAATGTCATTGCTACTACGATGATGGCTGCGATGGTCTTGATTGAAGATTTCATAGTTTTGATTTTTTTGATTACTAATTTTGTTGTGTTTGTTTGTTTTGATACTGTAAAATTCAGTTATTTCTGTTTCTCTATCTTCCGTAGAAACCATGCATCTGAAAATTCAGGGAAAACCACCATACGCAGCATTCAGATTATTGGGCCGGAATTATAGAATGCCTTACTTTTATTGTAATATATTTGCAGTTTCAAAGACTAATTAAAGAGCGTATATTTTTCTATTGGAGCAGTTTTTCTTACAAACCATAAACCAAAATCAGGGCATCCTACATAAGGTGTGTAGAATCTATTGCCGGAATCAGGAAGATCATAATGATTTGTTTCAGGAAATTGTTTTACAGTTGTGGAAGGCATTTCCATCTTTCAGAAGCGAATCCAAGATTACAACATGGATGTATCGTATTGCTCTGAATACAGCAATCTCAGGTTTTCGCAAAAAAAGAATAGTTATTGCTGAACTGGAAAAAATTTCTTTCCAGATTGAAGACAAAACAACAAATACTGTTGATGAAGATTTACAGCAATTACACAAAGCCATAGAGCATTTGTCTGATATAGAAAAATCAATTGTGTTATTGTATCTGGAAGACAAACCGTATGAAGAAATAGCAGAAATAACAGGTATCACGGCAAATTATGTAGCTGTGAAAATGAACAGGATAAAAGAAAAATTGAGAACCTTAATAAAAATATATCAATGATAGAATTAGAAGACTTGAAAAATATCTGGAAAGATAACATCGATTCCAATATCAACAAGCAACATATAGAACAGGAAAAAATTCGCGAACTGCTTAATCGCAGGTCGACGAATATTATAGATAAATTACGCAAAAACCTGTTGATGGAAATTGCTGCTTTTTGTTTCTGTTTGCTGTTGGTTGGTTGTGTCCCGATTTATTTTCACTCTAAAGAAGTTACCTTATTATGTGGTATTGTTATAGCTGTTGTGTTTATTCCCTATTTAATCTATTACATCAAAAAATATAATGAACTGAAAAAATTCTTTTCTTATCACCAGAATATAAAAACAAGTTTGCGTGCATTGATTGAACAGTTAGAAAAATATTTAAGCATTTATTTCTGGGGAAGTCTTTTGCTTACTCCGATTTCAGGTTTCTTGTCAGGCTTTGCTATACTTTACGAAATGAAAGCTCTGGGGTTCTTATTATATTTCGATGTATTCAGTTCAGCAACTTTATCAATGATTTTGTCATTCGCTTTATTACTGACATTAATTTCGTATCC
>JAYVPA010000157.1:0-4514 GCA_043757615.1 Sphingobacteriales bacterium
CGTATGGCGAAGACAAAGTGAAACACGTACATCGTTTAGGTATGATTGGCGCAGGCTTCATGGGCGCGGGTATTGCAGAAGTTTCTATGGATGATGATATCCATGTATTGCTGAAAGACATTAACCAGGATATGATTAATTCTGCTTACAAAACTATCTATGACGACTACAATAAAAAAGTACTGAAGAAAGCCATGACCAAAATTGAACTGGAAGAAAAGATGGCACAGCTTTCAGGCAGTTTGAATTATGAGGATTTAGACAATCAGGAAATAATTATTGAAGCAGTTTTTGAAGATTTGAAAGTCAAACAAAGTATTTTAAAAGATGTGGAAACAAATGCAAAACCAAATACGATTTTTGCAAGTAACACGTCCGCATTACCCATAAAACATATTGCTGCAAATGCCAAGAATCCTGAACTGGTGATTGGCATGCACTACTTCTCTCCTGTACCTAAAATGCCTTTATTGGAAATTGTAAAGACTGATAAAACGGCTGATTGGGTAATTGCTACTTGCTATGATGTAGGCGTTCGTCAGGGAAAAACGGTGATTGTAGTGGATGATGGCCCCGGGTTTTACACGACACGTATTTTAGCACCGTTAATGAATGAAGCACAATTGTTATTGGAAGAAGGCGGTGATATTTTGCAGATAGATAAAGAGATGAATTTGTTTGGTTTCCCTGTTGGTCCTATTACATTAGCTGATGAAGTAGGTATCGATGTAGGCGCACATATCATGAGCGGTGAACTGATGCAGGAATTATTATCTACACGTCCGAAATTTAAAGTGAGTAAAATCTTGCTGGAAATTTCTAAAGCAGGATACAAAGGCAAGAAAAATAAAAAAGGATTTTACAAGTACGATGAGCGTGGTAAAAAAGTTTACGGACAAGTAGATGCAAATATTTATTCTTTTTATGGAGGAAACGTGAGAAAGAAAATGGATGCGAATGATATACAATTGCGTTGCGGTTTTGCGATGGTGAATGAAGCTGCGTTGTGCTTACAGGAAAATATTATTTCCAGTCCTTTAGACGGTGACATTGGTGCCATCTTCGGATTAGGATTTCCTCCTTTCCGCGGCGGTCCGTTTCGTTATGTAGATACTATCGGCGCACAAAAAGCAGTAGAGATTTTAAATGATTTAACTGCACGCTTCGGTCAGCGCTTCGAACCGGCACAAATACTTTTAGATTATGGTAAAAGCGGTAAGAAGTTTTACGATAAATAAACGAACGTCATGCTGAACTTGTTTCAGCATCTATTAATAAAAAATCCGGATTTTAAATCCGGATTTTTTATTTTGAGAACATCATATTTCTTAAATCTTTTCCTACTTTTATATAACATTCTAGTTAAACCATAACCGTACTATGAAAAGAATATTCTCTGCATTTACTATCATATTCTTTTGTATTTCATCCTATGCAAGCTCCAATACCGATTTTAACCGGTTCGCGACATTGCAGGATAGTTTAATGATAAATGCCTACAACAAGCGAGATGCAAAAACACAGGAAAAATTAATAGAAGAACTTACGGCAAAATATAAAAAGTTATCCGGCGCAGATAAGTCAAATTTCAAGACTTATTATTCAAGTTCCTTATATAATTTGTGTTGCACCTATTCTTTGATCAAGAATAATGACAAAGCTATTGAATATATGGCTAAAGCAATAAAAGCAGGCTTCGATGATTATCAAAATATAGAAAAGGATTCCGACTTATATAATATAAAAAAGGATGCACGTTTTAATGCTGTCATCAAACCCATAAAAGAACTCTATTTATGTACGTACAATACGGAGGATGCTTACATGAATTCATCTATTGATTCTGCAGTTATAAAAGCACAACAAACTGTTCTAATTACAATAAAATACAAAAATGAATTGCCCGAGGAAGATGAAGTTGCTAACTTACGGCAAATGGGTACTGTCTTGTGGCTTTCAGGAAATTTTCCTGAAGCAAAAGAAACTTTTTTAAGAGCATTGAAAAAAGCGGAAACCTTAAACAATCCTTATCAAACTGCTCAGATTTATACAGGACTTGCTTCTTTAGCACGAAATTCCGGTGACTTCAGGCAAGCATTGCATTATTTTGAGAAGGCTCGTGATGTTTTGAAAGATACCCCAGAAAATCACATCACTGTAAATATTTTGTCGGACGAAGGAAAAACATATGAACAACTGAATGTTCTTGATTCAGCCTTTAGTTTATTGCAGGAATGTCATGCTATGGCATACAGTATAAGTAAGGGAAAGAATCTTTATGGCGGAGGTGTGCACGCAGAAAGCGGTATTATTTATTCCAAAATGGGAAAGAAAGAAATGGCGGAAGAATATTTCCGGCAAGGTATTCAGCTGGATAAGGAAATAAATGACTTTAGATTATTATCCAGAAATTATATTGAATTTGCAGAACATTTCGATCGTTTTCATCAACCTGATTCTGCTATATACTACGCGACAACTAGTTTAAACATTATCAACCAGCACAAATTACTAGTATATAAATTGGCAGCTTGTACATTATTAGCAAAAATATATACACAGGAACAAAAGACTGACAGTGCTTTTAAATATCAAAGCCTGATGATTGAAACACAAAATAATATCTTCAGCAATGAAAAGTTGACGCATTTGCAAAGCCTGGAATTTAATGAACAATTGCGGCAGCAGGAAATGGATGCAGAAAAAATCAAGAAAGAAGAAGAGCGCAAAAACAATATCCAGTTTATATTAATTGCAATTGGTCTTTTCACATTTATAATGCTGTTCTTATTGCTTAGCAGAAGTTTTATTACAAATGCCAAACTCATTGAGTTTTTAGGAGTATTGGCATTGTTGATGGTTTTTGAATTTTTAAACTTATTGCTTCATCCTTTTCTGGAAAAGATTACATGCCACACTCCAGCATTGATGTTGATTGCATTGGTAATTATTGCAGCAATGTTAATTCCATTACACCTCCGCGTCGAAAAATGGGCTATAGAAAAACTCGTAGAAAAGAATAAACAGATACGTTTGGAAAGAGCAAAGAAGACGGTAGCAGATTTAAGCGATAAAGAAAATACAAGAAACAACTAATAAAATATTGCAAAGAAATGGAATTTAACTTATCAAAATCACTAGAAATACTTAACCGAACATCCGATACGCTCTTTGCCTTATTGCAGGGCGTTTCGTCAGACTGGACTTCCACTAACGAAGGCGGAGATACATGGTCGGTCTATGATATCATTGGACATCTCATACACGGTGAACAAACTGACTGGATACCACGAATAGAAATCATCCTCTCTGAAAAAGGAGATAAAGCTTTTACATCCTTCAACCGCTTTGCTCAGTTTGAAAGCAAGGATAAAACACTTGCAGCACTGTTGGCTGAATTTAAAAGTTTACGCGAAAAGAATATTAAACACCTTCATACACTTCACCTTACCAAAAATGATTATACGAAAAAAGGAATTCATCCTGCGTTTGGAGAAGTTACGCTGGCACAACTTATAGCTACCTGGACAATACATGATCTGAATCATATTGCACAAATTGCACGCGTAATGTCCAAACAATATAAATCTGCAACCGGTCCGTGGATAGAATATCTTAGTATTTTACATTAATAAACAAGTAGTGTTTTTATCACATAATATTGTAATTTTAGAGGATGAAAAAAACAGCCGGCATCGTTTTTTCTATTTTTGCTCTGCTTGCAATCATTAGTTGTTCCAACAACGAAAAGAAACAATACCCAACTTCTATCCAGCAAAATTGCGGCACAGATGGTGCACTCTCCACTTGCCTTACTCCGAAATTTGATTCAGCCTATTACATAGAACAAGGTGTGAAATATTTTCAGACAATGCAATCCAATATTCCAAATAGTGTGGTTCCTGATTATGCAGACCTCGTCATTCGATGGGAATGGCCGCCCTGGTTATTGCTGACAGGATACACCAAATACTTTTTAATCTCTTCCGATATTTTATTGAAACTAAATCCGACACGGTATTATAAACTGGATTGCAGGTATTTTGATGAACAACCCCTTTGCCGTTGTCATGTAATTTTTGATTACAGCGGCGACAGCTGTCCTATCTATGAAGAATTTACATTTAACAACCAGGGGCAAATGACATTCATTGAAGCATGGTCTGACTATCCAAGTAAATTACCAATGAATGCAGGCAGCGATAACGTCTGGAATGAAGATGAATATTGGGCAAAACAAAAAAATGTAAATCGCTTATCGACAAAAGTACCGGGATTGGGAAATGCAACCGGTAAAATTGATATAAATTCTTCCTGGATGACAGAAGCTGCCGCTATAGATACTTCTGTTGCAGAGATGCTAAGGCGAATAAAAGATCCTATAAAAACATATGTGCAACAATTAGCTACACATCAAAATGAATTGTCGCATGGTTGCGAGATTCCTGCCGGAGATTCTTTTCCTTATTATCATCCGTAATTATTGTGACGTCGGCGAGGTTAGAGACCTCGCC
>JAYVPA010000158.1:0-4502 GCA_043757615.1 Sphingobacteriales bacterium
CTCATGCTTTTTTTCTGCTCTCTTCTCGCAAAAAAATAGTTTTTCATATTATACAAAACTCCCTGCTTAATTGAATAGCTGATTTTATTATCATCACGAAATTCCTTGAAAGGTATTGCAGACATATTTATTTTTCTGTACGGACGAGCGCAGCTTGAAATAAGAATGACAGCAATAAAAAGATAAAGTGTAGTGTTTCGCATAGCGAATATTATTTGTGTAAAAATAAGGAAAAAAGTTGATTAAACGACGAATCTGGCGAAAGGTGAGTGCTTTAACGGAAGCTCCCAGTTGGTTTCAAAATCTTTTTTGGTAGAAACTAAATTATTAAATACAACTGCATCATCTTTTATCTTTCCGCTTTCCAGCATCTCATTCAGTTTGTCAAATGAAAAACTGCCAATGAGGTCATTGGTGATTTTATAACAAACTTTCATTCTGTCAAAAAAATGTAAATCATAAGCTTGTTCCAGTTCACGTATTAACTTTACAGAACTGTCAATCGAACATCCGCTGACATCGCATTTATTTTCGTCTGCCATCAACACCACAAAACGACGATAGTATAAAGAACCATATCCGGCAACATCTCGTGAATGCGATTGCCATCTGTCCACAAAATTTTCTAAAATGTCACTGATTTCCCACACTTCTTCTTGTGTGAAACTTCGGTTTGCCTGATAAATCCAAACTTTTGCATCTTCGGGTAATATATGATATGGTGTCAGCATTTTGTCAATATAAATTTACTCCAATTTTTTCTTAGTAACAAGTTCTGTGAAACTTTTTGCAGCATTTGTAAAATCGGATGGCATAAGAATAACAGTTGTTGTGTTATTATCAATACCGATTTCAGATAACATTTGCATACGTCTTAATTCCAATGCAATAGGGCTTCCTTCCATTTCTTTGGCGCCTTGCGTTAGTTTTATAGATGCTTCCAACTCTGCTTCAGCTTTAACAATTCTGGCTCTTTTTTCACGAATGGCTTCTGCTTCACGAGCCATCGCGCGTTGCATCGCTTCGGGAATTTCTACATCTTTCATTTCAACCATTTCAATTTTAATTCCCCAGGGCTCGGTAGTTGTGTCAACAATTTTCTGAAGTGTTCCGTTGATCTGTTCTCTTTCTCTCAAGACTTCATCCAATGAATGTTGTCCGATAATATTACGTAATGCAGTAACCGAGAACTGATAAACCGCTTTATTATAATCGGCTACTTTAATGATTGCGCTTTCAGGGTTTATTATTTTAAACCATAATACAGCATTTACTTTTATAGTCACACTGTCTTTTGTAATGGTTTCCTGTTGTTCAAGGTCAACGGTTTTTGTTCTGATATCTACTTTTTGCTGACGTTCTATAAATGGAATTATCCAGTAAAGCCCCGGACCTTTTACTGATTGAAAGCGTCCTAATCTGAAAACAATTGCGCGTTGATATTCTTGTGCGATTTTAAATCCTGATAATAATATCAGCACAATAACTCCTGCAATACAAAGTAATGTCATAATGATTGGTTTTTAAAGATTATAAAAAATCTATAATCTGTACTAATAACTATTTGCTTGTGAAATTAGTTCCGCGATATCCAACACTTTTATTTCATCTTGTTTTTCTTCCCCCTTTACACCATCTGTAATCATGGTATTGCAAAAAGGACAAGCTACAGCAATCACATCGGGATAAACTTCAATTAGTTGTTCTGTACGCTTCGTGTTGATGCGTTTGTTGCCGGGCTCATCTTCTTTAAACATTTGACCGCCGCCTGCACCGCAGCACAAACCGGTTGTTCTGCATTTATTGATTTCTACTAAGTCAGCATCCAACGCTTCAATAACAGAGCGCGGTGCTTCATAGATTTCGTTCGCTCGTCCTAAATAACAAGAATCATGATAGGTGATGCGTTTGCCTTTGAATACGCCGCCTTCTACTTTTAATTTTCCATCATTAATTAATTCCTGTAAATAAACAGCGTGATGTACTACTTCATATTTTCCGCCAAGTGCAGGATATTCATTTTTAATGATATTGAAACAGTGAGGACAAGTAGTGACAATTTTTTTGACACCATAACCATTCATCGTTGCCACATTTTGTTGTGCCAGCATTTGAAAAACAAATTCATTACCTGCACGTCTTGCAGGATCACCCGTACACGCTTCTTCCGTGCCAAGCACTGCGAAGTTTATAGCTAACTGATTTAAGATTTTTGTAAAAGCGATAGTTACACGTTGTGCGCGTTGGTCGAAACTGCCTGCACAACCCACCCAGAATACAACATCAGGTGTTTTGCCTTCGGCAACTAAATCGGACATTACAGGTACTTTATATGTCATATAATTTGAAAATTTGAAAATGAGACAATTTGAAGATTATTTTTAATGCTTTTTATTTTTTCTATTGATGAATGTGTTGATGATAATATAATTTTCAAATCAACACATTTTATTCAAGTTATTTATTTTTTTAAATTGAGTTCATGAATGCTAAAGCAATTCAAATTAATTTAACTCTTCCGTCCAGTTTAATCTGTCGCTTGGAGAAAACTGCCATGGCGCCTGGTTATTTTCCATATTAGAAAACATATTGTTCCATTCAGGCGGTGAATCAGATTCTTCCATGATAAGATTTCTGCGCAATTCAATAATGATATTCAATGGCGAAATATTTACAGGACATTCTTCCACACAAGCATTACAAGTTGTACACGCACGTAATTCTTCACTGGTAATATAATCACCTAACAATGTTTTATTATCAGCGAAATCTGGACCGTGTTCTTTTTTAGCTTTAGCAATATCTTCCATTCTGTCGCGCGTATCCATCATTATTTTTCGCGGCGATAATTTTTTCCCAGTTTGGTTTGCAGGACAAGCAGCGGTGCATCTCCCGCACTCTGTACAAGTATATGCATCCAATAAACTTTTCCATGATAAATCATACACATCCTTTGCACCGAATTTTACTTCGCCGTCTGTTGCAGGTACTACAAAGCTTGGGTCAATCATGGATTGTACTTCATGCTGAATAGCAGGCATATTGTGGATTTCACCTTTTGCTTCAGGACGTGTGAAAAATGTATTTGGAAATGCTAACAGGATATGTAAATGTTTTGAATAGGGTAAGTAAACCAAAAATGTCATTACCATGCTTACGTGACCCCACCAGCCAAGTTTTTCTAGTACTACTAAAGACCAGTTTGGTAAGCCGCTTAACATGCTGCCAAAAAATCCACTTAAGATAAACCCGTAATTTCCACCTTCTTCTTTCATATACAAAGCGCTGTCTGCGCCATTCATTAAAAAGATAAATGTGATTAGTATCAACTCAAATACTAAAATTGTCAACGCGTCACGCCAGGGCCAGCCTTTTAATTCAGGCATTTGAAAACGTGCAACCTTAAATGTTGTTCTTCTCAGGATAAATAGGATGGTAACAAAAAAAGTAAGCAGAGAAAGTATTTCAATAAAATTAATGACTGTTACATATAAAGTGTGCAGCAATGATATGTTTTTAAATGCATGATATAAAATACGATGGGTGCCTACTAACCCGTCGATAAAAATTTCTATCAATTCAATTTGTGTGATAACAAAGGAGATATAAATTACTAAATGCAGGAAAGCAGGAAAAGTAAGTTTAAACATTTTCTTTTGTCCGAATGCAATCAGAAACATGCTTTTTAAACGAAAACCAAGCGTCGAATTTATATGCTCCGGTTTTCCCATATTTACGTTGTCGTAAATTTCTTTAAACTTGCGAAAAGCGACATAAAAAGAAGCACCTACCAAAGCAATGAACAAAATGATTTGAATAATAGTTAAGACCATAATTTATTTTGATAATTAATGCAAAAATACAGCATTATCTACTTATTTTTAATTTCATTTGAGTTTTTTTATTTTTTTTGTACAAATAGAATTCGCAAAATTGCATTAATATTGTCTAGTAGATTCAAATGCTCATTTCTGGTTTAAAGAAAGTTTAAATTAGAACTTATTTAGAAATAATCTAAATTATTTAAATGGTAATACCTGCAACGGCACACAAAATATTAGACGCTCCAAAGATTGAGTTGAAATTAGACCGTATGGCTTTTCAAGCATTGGAACTTACATATGGTAATGATGAATTGGTTATTTTAGGAATAGAACCAGGAGGCGGACTTGACCTGGCAAAGATAATTGCTTCTAAAATAAATAAATATGATATAGGTAAGAAAGTAGAATTTTCATCAATCTATATCAATAAGCCTGAACCTTTGCATGAAGATGCATATATCAAAGATGCTATTAACTTAAATAATAAGACTATTTTATTGGTTGATGATGTTGGAAATTCGGGCAGGACTTTGTTTTATGCTTTAAAACCGCTGGCAGAATTTTACCCTAAAAAAATCATTATTGCGCTTCTGGTAGACAGGACACATAAGACATTTCCTATAAAAGCAGACATTGTCGGTTTTCCGATTGCTACGACTTTAAACGAGCATATTATAG
>JAYVPA010000159.1:0-4488 GCA_043757615.1 Sphingobacteriales bacterium
GCTAAACTGTAATCTTTTTGAGTCCTTTTGCTAAAATCTTTGTCATTTGTTCTCATTGTATAAGTCAACTTTTGTGTCAACTTATTTCAGGACTATTCAGATTTAAAAATAAAAAAGCCACCCGACAGGTGGCTTACACGTAAAACAACATTAATATTTAAAATCTCTGTTCTTTTTATTTATTTTTTGCTGGTGATAAACTGATTATCTATATTTTCAAAATTGGAGTAGAGAAAATTATAGTCAATCGCATTTTCTTTACCATATTCATCTAAAATCAGTTTGCCATTTTTTTCAGACCATTTTCCGTCTATAGCGTAGTTTTTTACGCGAAAATAATCCTGCGGTGAAATTGGCACTACCTGAACATATTGATGATATGTACCATCAGAATTTATAGATAAATAGAAGATTTTTTTTGCAATACCGTCTTCCGGTGAGTATTTGGTCTGGTCTTGTTCGTACTTCCAGATACTTCTGATCATTGCATCGGAATTATTATCAGAATCATGACTGTTTGCATAGACCGAAAACGGTACAATCGTGAATACCAATATTAAAAAGTGTAATAATATTTTGTATATATTTTTCATAGGCTATAAAATTGTGATTATTCATTTTTTGACTTTTCTTTCAGACTTGCAAAAATGCTGTATTATATTAACAACCATTTTGCATATATAGTTTCATTATTGGGACTGAAACTAATGGTAAAAATGGGTGAATTAGATTTCTAACTTTAGGGCCTTTTAAAAGCCGTAAACAACAGATTAAAAGAGAGAGAAACGTAAACAAATCTGTTTGTTGATACAATATTACATCAAGTAAATTAAGTATGCAGGAGTGTTTAGCAAGTGGTGGCTTTCAGTATGTAAGTGGTGGAATTGGCTTTATATATGGTAAAAATATCTTCTTGATAAAAATCAAGAAAAGCTGTAGGCGGTGTTTTTGCAAAAACACTTAATCCGTAAAAATAACATGAAAAAATGCAGTTTCATATTAGGACTTGAAACTGCATTTTAGGGGTAAATATGTAACTAGAGATTATCTTTCAAACTTCGGGGTCTTTTTTTAAGCCGTAAACAACAGATGAAGATATAAACGTAAACAATCTGTTTGTAATTCAATATTATATCAACCTTGGTTAGTGCCTGTGCTTGATTAGTAAATGGCGGCTTTTAATATCTATGTGGCTGAAATGACTTATTATATGGTAAAAAAATCTTATTCACAAAAATCCAAATCTGTTGTGTCTTTTTAACACAACTATTTATAATCAATGAATTAAAAATATTATGCGTGTAATAATCAAACAAAAAAAACTTCCGGTGATGCCGGAAGTCTATATCTATAATTATAAAATTTCTTACCAGATTTTCACTCTGTCACTGTCAGGGCGATACATTTTATCGCTTTTTTTTATTCCGAATGCTTCGTAAAAATCATCTATGTTGGAGAAAGGTCCGTTTACTCGTAAGAATGCCGGCGAATGTACGTCGGTCATTACGCGCGTTGCCAGTTCTTCATCACGCTGATGACCTAACCAGCCCAATGCGTATCCTAAGAAATAACGCTGTAATGGTGTCAATCCATCAATCAGTTTTCCTTCTTTGTATTGTTGTGTTTTTTTGAATGCGTCTAATGCAATGACTAGACCGCCTAAATCTGCAATATTTTCACCTAATGTAGCCTTACCATTAATATGGATTGAATCTAACACTACAAAATTGTTGAACTGGTCGATATATTTTTGCGTTTTGGCAGTGAATTTATCTTCATCATCTTTCTGCCACCAGTTTTGCAGATTTCCTTTTTCATCATACTGTCTTCCTTCGTCATCAAATCCGTGGGTAATTTCGTGTCCGATAGTAGAAGCTGCTGCATAACCATAAATGACGGCATCGTCCACGTCTTCATCTTTAAAACCGGGAATTGCAAAAATTCCTGCAGGCAATACGATTTCGTTATTGGAGGGATTGTAATACGCATTATAGGTTTGCGGTGTCATGTCCCATTCAGTTCTGTCAACAGGCTTATTCAGTTTATTGATATTGTATTTAAACCAGAAAACATCTGCACTTTTTATATTTTCCACTATTGATTTATCATTCGTAACCAGGGCAGAAAAATCTTTCCATTTATCAGGATATCCTACTTTTTTAGTAACTGCACTTAATTTTTTTAATGATTTTTGCTTAGTAGCTTCGCTCATCCAATCCAGGTTTTTTATTCTGGCAGCAAAGGCAGCAAACACATCATCACACAATTTTTCATAACGTTGTTTTGTTGCAGGTGAGAAATTATCTTTTACATACAACTGACCTAAAATCTCTCCCATCGCATCTTCTTCCCATTGTAATGTGCGTTTCCATCGAGGCAGTTGTTCTTTCTTACCACGAATCACTGTTCCGCGAAAACGAAAATTTTCATTGTTTACTTTACTGTATAAATAATTTGCGTTTGATGCCAGTAGATTGTATCTCAGGTAATTTTTCCAGGTTGATAAGGGAACCGTTGTCAGAACAGTATTGAGTTGTGTGAAAAATTCCGGCTGACCAACAATTACAGAATCTGTTTTAATATTCAATTGAGCAAATAGTGTCTTCCAGTTTATTTTTGGTGTCAGTTTATTCAATTGGGAAACAGACATCTTATTATAGTTCTCGTAGGGATCACGCAGGTCTTCGAGTTTTCTTGATTTGGAAGCCAGCAATTTCTCCAGACTATAAATACCTGCTGCACCACTTGAATATGCAGGATTTATAAATGACAACATTTTTGTCAAATGTTTAGTCTTGTAGTCCGTCGCAATTTTTACAGTACGTGCGTCTTTGTTAAAATAGTAATCCCTGTTTGGCAATCCTAAACCACCTTGAGATAAATACAACACATTGACATCGCTGTTTTTTAAATCCTGGGCAACACCAAAATCAAAGGCTGTCGGTATGCCGATGGAATGGAAATACGCAATTACTTTTAGTAATCCGCTTACATCTTTAATATTGTTAATCATGGATAATTCAGACATCACCGGCGTAAGTTTTGCTTTTTCGATAGAAACAGTATCCATAGCCGTAAAATAGAAATTTGCAATTTTTCTGGTATTGTTTTCTACTTTATCCAATGTCTTATTCTGGATGACAGCATTCTCACTAATTGTCTTCAGTTTAGTCCATACATCTTCCTGTACGAGATTACCGATCCCCCATTGTGAATAGGCTGCGGGAATCGGATTTTGATTTATCCAGCCTCCGTTAGCATATTTAAAAAAGTCTTCACCGGGTTTTGCCGATTGATTAATGTTTGCACCAACTACATCCTTATTCTGAGCGAACGTATAGAGTGTAAATGATAATAGAAGTAAGAATGCGAATTGTTTTTTCATATAAAATTATTAAGCTGCTAAATTAGTGAATAAAAGAGTGGAAATATTACAAAAGATGCAATGTTTATATAGCTTTATAAGATTGGAAAGAATCTGAATTACAACAAAATAAATTCCTGCATGTTGTCTTTATAATTAAAATTACTATAAAACCATTATGAAAAGCTCAATTACGGAAAATACACCCATTGCTTTACTTCAAAAAATGGATGCTTACTGGCGTGCTGCAAATTACTTATCTGTAGGGCAAATATATTTGCTCGATAATCCATTGTTAAAAGAACCCTTAACACTGGAACATATCAAACCCAGACTTTTAGGTCATTGGGGAACTACACCGGGTCTCAATTTTCTTTACGTGCATCTTAACCGTGTCATAAACCATTTTGGTTTAAATATGATTTATATTACCGGTCCGGGACATGGTGGACCGGGATTAGTAGCCAATACTTATCTGGAAGGTATTTACAGTGAATTGTATCCAAACATTTCGCAAGACGTAAATGGGATAAAAAAATTATTTAAACAGTTTTCTTTCCCCGGAGGTATACCAAGTCATGTAGCTCCTGAAACGCCCGGTTCTATTAATGAAGGCGGGGAGTTAGGTTATTCGCTAGTACATGCTTATGGTGCAGTGTTCGACAACCCTAATTTAATAGCAGCATGTGTAGTTGGTGACGGTGAAGCGGAAACAGGTCCGTTAGCGGCAAGCTGGCATTCCAATAAATTTTTGAATCCTGTGTATGACGGTGCCGTGTTACCGATATTACATCTCAATGGTTACAAAATTGCCAACCCAACTATATTGGCACGTATTCCAAATGAAGAGCTGGAAAAACTTTTTATCGGCTATGGTTATAAACCTTATTTTGTTGAAGGTGATGATCCGGAAAAAGTACATGTGTTACTGGCAAATACTTTAGATATCATTGTTAAAGAAATAAAACAAATACAAGAAGATGCCCGCACCAATGGATTTACAAAACGTCCGCAATGGCCGATGATTATTTTTAAAACGCCAAAAGGATGGACAGGACCAAAAGAAGTTGATGGGGTAAAAATAGAAAATACATGGCGTTCTCATCAGGTGCCGCTTTCAGAAC
>JAYVPA010000160.1:0-4461 GCA_043757615.1 Sphingobacteriales bacterium
CGCCTGAAAAATTAGCTGAATTAATTTTCAAAGCGGTAAAGAATAAAACGAAGCGAATTATCTATCCGTCCGTATATTCTATGGCAAGAAGTTTTACACCACTCAGCCAGTGGTTTACAAGTAAATTTACACCAAAACCAAATTAGGTTAATACAACGTTCGCAGCGTTTGCTTAGGCTTTAGCCAGGCAAACGCTGCGAACGTTAAAAAAGCTACTCAAGGAAAACCCTGAATTTCCTTTCCCATTGTTTACCATTATCTTCTAGCAGCCAAAGTAGCTGAACTTTACACTATCAAATAATTCAATAACAAAAAAAACAAAAAATTATGAAAACGATGAAATCAGCAAAAAGTGTATTAGCAATATTGATAGTATGCTTTACGTTGGCAGGAACGACATCTTGCAAAAAAGAAGACAAGAATGCTGTGGCAACACAAAAAGCAATTGACCCAAAATTAGTAGGCAACTGGAAAACCTCTAATATTACAATCAATTCAAGTGCCATTGTGGATGTTACGGAAGAAACTTTTAAAGCTGACGGAACAGGTGTAGAAAGAGATTTCAAATCTACCGGCGGTGTAATTTCAGATGAGAAAATTACAACATTTGAATGGTCTCTAAAAAGTGAAGGAATACTACATGTTAAAACATCCAATAATGAGGAAGGTGACGTATCTTACCATTTTGGTAATGATGCAAATACCAAAATGGAATTGCAATTACCAAGCGGACAGCGTATCACTTTTGGAAAAATATCTTAACGAATAAACTTAATAAAAACGCCGAAGAAAATTTCTTCGGCTTTTTATTACACAACAAACTGTCTCAAAAATTACTATCTGTTCTTCATTTTAAAATGGTATTTTTAAATAACCAAAATATAAAAAATGAAGAATTCAATTTTACTTTTTTGCACTGTCGCATTTTTTGTAACGAGTTGCAAAAACAAGAATCAAGAGCAAACACAAGAAACGGCTAATGTTGTACCAATGAGTGGCACCATTACCTTATCAAAACAAATCGCAGAACCCGGTGAAGAGATAACCATTAACTATACTGCTGAAGGCACAATTGATCCCGGTGCATGGATTGGTTTAATTCCGTCAAATGTACATCATGGAACGGAAGACGGCAATGACGAAAGCGATATCGATTATAAATATCTGGCAGCCAATGTAAATAATGGGTCCCTAACATTTATAGCACCTGCTGATAGTGGGAATTATGATTTCAGGATGAATGACAAAAATCATGGAAAGGAAATTACTACTGTTTCTTTTAAAGTAAGTGGAGCCACAAATACTATTACAGAAATCACACCTGATAAAACATCATATGCAAAAGGCGAAAAAATGAATGTTGGTTTTAAAGCACTTGTAAGGTGGGATAAACAAGCCTGGATTGCTATTGTGCCCGCAAGTACTGCACATGGCAGCGCAGACGAAGCTGACAAGGTAGACGTTGCTTACGAATATCTCGAAAAAAGAAGCGAGGGAAATATAAAATTTACTGCACCAGCTACAGCTGGAAGTTATAGTGTAAGAATGTATGATGCATTAAATGGGAAAGAAATAAAATCTATTGATATTTCTGTTGAATAATTAAACCCCAAACTGTCTTAGGTGATGGTCAAGATGTTTGTACATCATATTATTCCATTCAGTTGGTCTCAATTCATCAAACGAAACAGATTTTTTTCCCTGAAAAAAAGGCGATCCTTTTTCCACTACTTTATGTAGGTAATTTAATAATCGTGTTTTTTGTTCTTCAAAATCTTTAGGATCTGCGATGATAAAAGCAGGTCCAGTTCTTTCATTCTGTTTATAAGATATTTCGCTTACCACAGCATTTTTTACAAAAGATTTCAGCAATAATTTGATAAAGAAATTCGGTTTGTCTTTTCTTTCGTCAAAAATATATTCGTAGGTAATACAGCAATGCGCCAGCATTCTCGACACATCCATTTTTCCCCAAAGTGCTTGTGTTTTCGGAGTCAGTTTATTTATTCTGCCGATAAACTCTTCAGCAACTGCTGTATCATATAAACTTGGTAATGCCATAATTGAAATTGATTTCTTTAAAATTAACTAATTTCTTACGATAAATATTCACTGACTTTCTGTTTGATGAACTTTTGTACAGTTTCCCAGGCTTGTCCTTTTAAACTGATTGGTTCTTCACTTTCATCCGCATCTGCAAAATAAGTAAGTGCCTACGGAATGGATATGAGCAGCATTTGATTTGGATATTTTTTTGCGTTGAAATTAATTATAGCTTTATTGTCGTAATCTAATTTTGAGAAATCAACATCCCAGAAAATACGCTTTTCAAATTTTGGAATTGGCTTTGCTGACATATAACAAAGATACTAGTTATTGAGATTACCTGCCTTATATCATTTCCGTATCTAATTATTTTATCCTTACAGGTTTAAATAAACTTGACAGCCAGTTGCCCGCAATAAACAGCGCTGTTGGTGCGCAGGTATAATGGTCTGAACTTCCCAAATCTATCAATTCCACATCTGCGCCGCGTGATCTGAAAGCAGAATCTGCATAAACGGAATTGTCAAAAAATACATTATCATCTCCGCTGCAATGATATAATTTCATGGGTGTAGTAGGCGTCCAGTCATCTACCAGATCATATGCTTTGCAGGCTATGCGTATCGGATGGTTAGGGTCATTTCTTATTGCTTCTCTTACAGAATCTAATACCATATTGCTTACAATGTAATCGAATTGTGAATTGGCATAGCCATATGAATGATAACCATCTATCGCGATAGGAATTTGCGTTGCATATGGTTCTTTGAAAATCTGATTATAAGAAGTATAAACGGGAAACGTTTTGAATAAACTCACGGACAGGTAAGGCAAATAAAAAGGATTGGGATAATAAACAGAATCCAGCATGATATTAAACTGCGATGTTCTGCTCAGTGCATACGGACCGGCCATTGGTGCTGTTGCCGTCAGTTTAAATTCTTTCGAATTCTCTAACTCTAATTGTCGCTGTGCTGCCATTGTAGCATGACCGCCTTGCGAATATCCGAATAAGAAAATCTGTCCGTTTAAAACTGCCAGGTTGCTGTCTTTTGCAATCTTTCTTGCCGCACGCATAATATCTCTTACAGAGTTAGCTTCTTCGCGCGGATTTAAATATAAATGCAATCCCTCACCCGTTCCTAAACCTAAATAATCAGGAACACAGGATACAACTCCCCTGTCACTTGCTATTGCTAAATTCAATAAATATTCCGCTCCTTTTTCTATAGACGGCGCACCATTTTTTGGTAACACCGTTCCATGCTGATAGCTGCTTAAGGGAATGGAAAAACTATCTACTCTTGGAACTACTATTATTCCGCTTGCTTTTACGGTGTCTGCATCTTTATTCAAGGATTTATATTCTATAAAGAAAACTGTAACATCATGTTTTGGTATAACCAATGTGGCGATTTCAGAAGGCAATAAAGCCAGTACCTGAGACGCTGTATAATGTTCTTCACTAATAATCCTGGTGATATCACCTAAAGCACCGGTATATACATAGGTATCGTCGGTTGTTATAGAATCTTTTTTACAGGAAATAAGATTTACAGAAATAAAAATCAGGAATAAAAACTTTTTCATATGTTTAAGTTTATTGTTTTTAAAGTGCATGTGAAATTGCATCATAAACATTTGCTTGGGCATGGAAATTTGTTATGCTCATTTCATAGGATTTAGAATTATCCCTAAATATAGGGATAATAAACTTTGCTTTATTATGCAGGATGAAATTACTTACCTGATGTAAGTTAGAGTCTATTTTTTTTATACCATAAAAAGATTAACGATGATCATTATTAATTTCTTCCAGCATTTTATTGCCCGGACAAAGCACCGTTTCATTTAACTGATTTAATGGAATATCTGTGGTATTCAGCAAATCATGTAATTCTTTGCTGTTGGTATCCATATATAATAAACCTGTAAGAATTTCATTTTTAATGTGTGATTGCTGCAACGCATTCATCGCAGATACTTTATCATCCGGATTCCATGATTGTGCCAGCTTGTGCAAACGCAACCAGGAACCATCGTGCATCTTCACCATCTGTGTTTCATCCTGTGCATACGAAGTGGTAATTTCTGTCATAGGCGGCACATAGTCAACTGTTCCTGTTGCTTCCACATGTTCGCGCACGTAATCGTATGATTTTGTAGAACCCACATTATTATTAAACGTCACACAAGGCGACAACACATTTATCAATGCAAAACCCGGATGCGATATAGCTGCCTGAATCAATGGAACCAATTGTGTTTTATCACCGCTGAAACTTTGTCCAACAAATGTTGCACCTAACTCAATTGCCAGTCCGCACAAATCAATTCCTTCAAACATATTTACAGAACCTGCTTTGCTTTTTGAACCAACATCAGCAGTAGCAGAATCCTGACCTTTCGTTAATC
>JAYVPA010000161.1:0-4459 GCA_043757615.1 Sphingobacteriales bacterium
AAATCCAAGAGTTAACAAAATACGTAAATATGATTTAATCATCATTCTCTACTCCAGTCATCAAGATAAAATTAAACAAATATGCAACTTAATTTTACAACTAAAACTTTATTTATTATTTGCTTATCCGCTGTTCTGGTAAATCAAAAATCAAGAGCCCAATACAATAATTTATGGATTCCTGATACTTTATCGGGCACACAATTTACATTGGTAGAAAAAGATACCATGTCGCAGATTTTGCCCGGTCAGCAAACGCTTACTGAAGGGATAAACGGTAAAATATGGGGTCCTACTTTATTTTTTAATAAAGGCGATACCGTTCACATACATGTTTACAATAATCTTAATGACAGCACTACATTACATTGGCATGGATTTCATTTGCCACCTGTAATGGATGGAGGTCCACATCAGATTGTTCCACCTGGTACTATATGGGAGCCATTTTGGAAAGTAAAGAACCGCGCTGCCACCTATTGGTATCATCCGCACTTGCACATGATGACAGAAAAGCAAGTAAGTAAAGGTTTGGGCGGATTAATAATTGTTCGCGATAGTATTGAAAGTGCGCTGCCTTTGCCGAGAAAATATGGAGTGGATGATATTCCGCTTATTCTTACTGATAGAAAATTTGATGCTCAAAATCAAATAGTCATTGTGCACTATGGTGATACCATGTTTACCAATTTCACGCTTAATGCGCAATACAATGTACCGGCACAGGTTATTCGTTTCAGGATTTTGAATACCTCAACTGAACGAACTTATAATTTAAAATTCAGTGATGGAAGAACGTTTTATATTATTGCTTCTGATGCCGGTTTGCTTGCTGCTCCAGTTGCAGTTACAAGTTACAAACTTAATCTAAGTGAACGTATAGAAATATTGGTAAACTTTTCTGCTCAAAACGGTCAGTATGTTGACTTGAAGGCATATAATAATTTATTGAATAATGATGACCCGGGATCTGAACCTAATACTACCCAAACAAATATTCAGTTACGCAATAAATTAGGGAAAAGAATATTTAACATTTGTCGTTTCAATATTACGGCACAAACTTCAAATCCTATAACCGCAATTCCTACAGCATTAACCCCCGTTAATCCGATAAATCAAAACACTGCAACAATTACCCGCAGGTTGACTTTTAGTGCTGCGGGAAATAATTGCCCTGCAAATGCCTATGGCTGCGGTTGGATTAACAATAAATTTTATGATTATAACCGCATTGATTATCGGGTACAACAAAATGCGACAGAAATTTGGGAGCTTCAAAATAATTCGAGTATCGGACATCCGTTTCATATTCATGATGTAAGTTTCAATATTATTAGCGGTAGCAGCTATAGTGGTGGGGGAGGAAGTTATGGTGGTTCCTCTGTATCGCCTGCATATGCAGGGTGGAAAGATGTGGTATTTGTGCCTGCATGGCAAACCATGAGGTTTATTGCAAAGTTTGAAGATAATTGCGACAGTATTCATCCTTTCATGTACCATTGTCATATTTTATATCATGAGGATGCTGGAATGATGGGACAATTTGTGGTTGGGGATTGTAATGTTCCATTGCGAAATGCAAACTTTGGTGAAATAAATTCTGATTCAGAACTTCCTGAGTTTACTATTTTTCCGAATCCTGCAAATGATAAAATTTATGTAGCACTAAAAGATCCTTCCCGTGGAGTTTATTATATAACTATTAAAGATGTTATAGGAAGAACCATTTATATGTTGCCGCGGCCCGAAATTCAAAATGGAATTGATATATCTTTTTTACATGCTGGTGTTTATTCCATCATTTTACAGGATGAGAAATATAAACAAACCCGGGCAAAACAATTTATTGTTAACTAAGATAATCATAAATGAAATATATTCAAATGCGCTTGGGCATGAAATTTCTTTTGATTATTGCAATCATTTTTTTGTGCGGATTTACAATTTCCCAACCGAAAACTGTTGATGATTTTAAATTGAAAAATACAAATGGTGAATGGGTATCGTTAAAAGATTATCCCTATGCAAAAGGATTTATTATTGTCTTCACCTGTAACCATTGTCCTTTTGCAAAACAATACCCTGACAGATTAAATGCATTAAGTAAGAAATACAAGGCACTTGGAGTTCCATTATTGGCAATTAGCAGCACCGACACGCTGATGTACGCTGCGGATACTTATGATAATATGATTGAAACAGCAAAACAGAATAATTTCGACTTTCCATATCTGCAAGATAATACACAATCAGCCGGTAAAAATTTTGGTGCACAGAAAACGCCTCACGCTTTTATAATATGGAAGGAAAATAATTTGTGGAAAATTAAATACAACGGTGCTATTGACGATAACGGTGGAGAACCAAACAATGTTATTCACGATTACGTTAGTGAAGCGGTCAATAGTTTGTTAGACGGAAAAAAAGTAGCCATAACCGAAACTAAATCTATTGGCTGCCAGATTCACTATCGTAATTAATAATCGCTTCACGTATGGTCGGAATTCTAACATCAACACTTACCCATTACTCGTTATAGTTTTATTGATGGTTCAGGTTGCATTAAAAACAGATGTAAGAAAAACAAAACTTGCCATCGCTTACAACATTCGAAAACTAATGAAATTTATTTCGCGAAAAAAAAATGTAAAAACTCAAGTGATGCAGAAACAAAATTACACTTTTACAAAATTCGTTTTTTATGACTTTATTGAATTGTTTTTACCGCATTCACTATTTTCAATTATAAATCTCACTAGAAAAAACTGCATCGTTTAAAGTGCCTCTATTGAAGCCGTATTTTATGTGATTTTGATTTTAATAAGGTTTGTGCAACGATGACTTTATGTTAGCGGCTGCTCTACTTCTCCACGATGAAACACTGTCTGTCCGTTTTGAAGTCAGCTCGTAATTCAATGCTGTAAATTCCATTTGTCAAGTTGTTAATGTCAAGTGTTGTAAAGTTCGTTGCTAAAATTCCGTTCATCACTAATTGTCCAAGTGAATTGTAAATATTGAATGAAAGTTTTCCTGTTGAGTTTGTTTGAATGTTGATTTGATTTCTTGTCGGGTTGGGAAAAACTGAAAGCCCAAAAGAATTTTGAAGTTCATCAATTCCATTTGTCAAGTGATAGTCGCAAGCAAAAGAATTGAAGTTGAATGAATGGGTGCTGTCAGAATAACATCGCATTGGTCCATCCCATTCAGGAAAAATTGTATGAGGTTGATGTATCATTAGAAATGGACAACCGAGTAATTCAATATAACCTCCCCAAAAAGAAAAAGCATTGGTGTTTGGTTCTGTTGTCCAAACTCTTTGCAATGTGTCACCGCTAACAACAAAATTTGTAACAGAGTCAACGATTGATTGCCAAAGAGTGTCCGCAGGATTGAAAGGAACAACAGGTGAATGATAAACCAAAGTGTCGCCAGGTGAAACATTAAAAATGTAAAGCGGAAAATATTTTGAGTAAACAGAGTTGTAATAAAAAACCGTGTCGCCTGTCTGGTAAGTAAAAACAGGAGAAGGGTAAGTAATTGCTCCGCTGTATTGATAGTAGGTAATGGAAATTTTCCTGCAAGTATGTCCAGCCACAATCGTGTCAAGTTGCGATTGATAATGATAATACTCTGAACCAGTCGGAGCAGCACCGTTAGCACTTGCAGAGTAATACCATTCTGCTCCAAGTGGTGCAAAATTGTGTGTCTGTCCGTTGCCGATTGTCGCAACAGTAACTAAAGTCAGAATGAGTAAATGTCTTTTCATTGCTTTAAAGTTTTAAGTCAGCACAACACTTCAATCGGAGCGGAAAGAGTTGCCGCTAACGGCAGAGTGTGAATTAACTCAACAATCTGTCCATTAATTTTTTAATAAGTAATTGCATAAAAGTAGAAAATTTCAATCAAGATTTCGTATCTTCAAATAAATTAAAAGGTATGAATTTTATTACTGCGCAAGATCGTTTTCAGATTTCACTCAGTTCATTGGAAGATAAAATAGGTGTTGGTAATCCTGTTCGTTTTGTGGATGCTTTTGTGGAGCATCTTGATTTAAGCAAATTAGGTTTTATCATCAACATATTAAAATCCGAAGGTCGGCCTAGCTTTGAGTCTAAACACTTTCTTAAAATGTATCTGTACGGTTATTTAAATGGCCTACGCAGTAGCAGAAGGCTCGAACGGGAATGCGCTCGCAATAGTGAACTTCAATGGCTCATCGGTAATCTTACTCCCAATTATCATAGTATTGCTGATTTCAGAAAGGTTAATCCGAAAGCATTGAAAAATGTGTTTAAACTTTTTGTACTGTTTCTAAAAGATGCAGAATTGGTAACAGGTGAAACGGTAGCCATCGACGGAACAAAAGTTCGTGCTCACAACAGTAAAAAAAATAATTATTCGCCTAAAAAGATTGAACGTCATCTGGCGTATGTAGAAGAAAAAACAAAAGAGTATT
>JAYVPA010000162.1:0-4452 GCA_043757615.1 Sphingobacteriales bacterium
GCAGCAAACAATGAATTGCTTAATGCATGGATAATAAAACCAATAAGAATCGACAGCACAAAAAAATATCCTTTGTTTATGTATTTATATGGCGGTCCCGGCAATCAGGAAGTCTTAAATGAATGGACAAGAACCCGCGATTTATTTTTTAATTTTTTAGCAGAAAATGGTTATGCTGTTGCATGTGTAGATAATCGCGGAACAGGCGGGCGCGGCAGTAATTTTGAAAAATGCACCTTTCTAAATCTTGGAAAAAAAGAAACAGAAGACCAGATTGCTGCTGCTGAATATTTTGGCAGACTTGATTTCATAGATAAAAACAGAATTTGTATCTACGGCTGGAGTTACGGCGGCTTTATGGCGGCAAACTGTTTATTTGAAGGACATACTGTATTTAAAGCAGCGATTGCTGCAGCACCTGTTGCAAACTGGGATTTATACGATGATGTTTACACAGAAAAATACATGCGTACCCCAAAAGAAAATCCAGCAGGTTACAATAATTTTAATCCAAATATCTTAGCAAAAAAACTAATCGGAAATTTATTGCTTATACATGGTACAGCGGATGATAATGTACAATTTCAACATTCTATTCAATTGATTAATGCACTAAACGCAGCTAATAAAACGTATCAGTTTTATTTATATCCTGATGCTATGCACGGCACTACCGGGAAAAAGATGCGTTACGATATTTACAATAAAATGTATCAGTTTTTAAAAGAAAAACTTTAGGAAGCTGTTGAGCTTAACCAAAAATTGGTATAATTTCATTGATAACATTGAATTAAAGTATCTCTGACGCCAACAACTTACTTTCGCATCCGCAATTAAAAATTAATAACTAAATAAATATAAAATGAAAAAATTATTATTCCTGTTAGTATGTATTTTGGCAATACATAATGCATCATTTTCACAAGGAGGAAAAGGAGAAGCAGTATCATCTGACGAAAAGAAAAAAATGGAAGACAGCACTGACGGCTGGAAATACGGCGGTATCGGTGGGCTAACATTTAATCAGGCTGGTTTTAAAAACTGGGCAGCAGGTGGAACTAACTCTTTCTCCTTATTATTCAATGCAAGATTTTTTGCTGATTACAAAAAGAAAAATAATTTATTGCAAATGTGGGCCGCTGCTGAATATGGTATTCAGTTTACAAAAGGCGACAAATACAAATTGCGTAAAAATGCAGACCGCTGGGAAGTTTTTGCAAAGTATGGTTACAGAATACACAAACCATTATATGCTGCTGTTTACACGGATCTGCGTTCCCAGTTTGCAAATTCTTACAACTATACAGATACCGCAAAATATGTCATTTCACGTGCTGCATCACCATTGGTTTTTGAAGGAGCTATCGGGTTAGACTATGTGCCGAATAAATATTTCTCTTTGTTCGTTTCACCGGTAGCGGGAAAAATTATCTACGTAGCTGCTAATGATATCGCGATGTTGAATTCTTTCGGAAATGTTTTTCCTTCTAAAGTAAAAAAAGAATTTGGTGCAGTTTTAATTGCTACTTACAAACAGGATTTCTGGAAACAAAATATCAGCATCTTATCTGTATTTAAAGCATATAAAAACTATTTACGTTCAAACGCAGATCCTTACGACGCTACATTGCCGAAAGAAAGCAAAGATCACTATAGAAAAGACATAGATGTTGACTGGCAGACAACTTTAGGACTTAAAGTAAATAAATTTATTTCAGCTAGCGTATTCACTCAATTAATCTGGGATAATGATGTAACTTTTCCTGTGGAAGGACGTACAGTAAAAACTTCAAAATTACAATTCAGAGATATTATTGGTGTTGGAGTAACTTATCAAATGAACTACAGCAAATCAAAAGGTGCGGCAGCTAAAAAAATCTAATAAAAAAATGTTCCGTCTATTAATAAAACCATGGCAATTGTCGTGGTTTTTTGTTTTTCTCATTTTTATCTAAAAAACCTAAACAGCTAACATTTTTTAACAATATAACAAGGTGGTTAACTCTGAATGAGTTTATTTTTGCAGTCTTACAAACAATCAGAAAATACTCTATTTATGGAATCTTTTGACATAAAAGCATTAAACGAAAAAATTCAACAAGACAGCGCTTTTTTAGAAGTGCTGAATCTGGAAATTTCAAAATCAATTGTCGGGCAAAAATACATGCTCGAAAGACTGATGATTGCACTTTTATCCCAGGGACATATTTTATTGGAGGGTGTTCCGGGTCTTGCAAAAACCTTAGCTATTAAATCCTTATCGGATGCAATTGATACCAAATTCTCACGTATACAATTTACGCCCGATTTGTTACCTGCCGATATTTTAGGAACCATGATTTACAATCAGGCGAAAGGAAATTTTGAAGTAAAGAAAGGACCTGTCTTTTCTAACTTCCTTCTGGCAGATGAAATTAACCGCGCCCCTGCAAAAGTACAAAGTGCTTTACTGCAGGCGATGCAGGAAAGAGTGGTAACACTTGGAGATACTTCATATAAACTTGATGAACCGTTTTTAGTAATGGCTACACAAAATCCGATTGAGCAGGAAGGAACTTATAATTTACCGGAAGCGCAGGTCGACCGTTTTATGCTGAAAGTAAAAATCAGTTATCCTGAATTTGAAGAAGAAAGACAAATCATGCGTCAGAATGTAGCCGGTGCAAATCCAAATATAAGACCTATTATTTCTGCACAAACTATTTTGCAGGCACGGGATACCGTTCGCCAGGTATATATGGATGAGAAAATTGAAAAATATATTCTCGATATCATTTTTGCTACACGTGAACCTGCAAAATATAAAATAGATAATCTCAAACATCTTATCAGTTATGGTGGTTCGCCGCGTGCAAGTATCAGTTTAGCAATGGCAAGTAAGTCTTATGCATTTATCAAACGTCGCGGTTATGTGATACCTGAAGATGTACGCGCAGTTGCACACGATGTGCTTCGTCACAGAATCGGTATCACCTATGAAGCTGAAGCTGAAAACATCACGCAGGAACACATCATTGATACTATCTTAAACAGAGTAGAAGTTCCTTAGAGAATTTGAAAATTAGTCAATTTGAAAATTTGAAAATGAATCCATCATTTGCAATTAAAAATTATAATTTTTAGAAATGGAAGTAAGTGAACTCTTAAAAAAAGTACGAAAAATTGAAATCAAGACTAAGGGATTGACGAATCATATATTTTCCGGTGAGTATCATTCTGCTTTCAAAGGACGCGGTATGTCTTTCTCAGAAGTACGCGAATATCAATATGGTGATGATGTAAGAAATATTGACTGGAATGTGACTGCACGTTTTCAGCATCCGTTTGTAAAAATATTTGAAGAAGAAAGAGAGTTGACAATTATGTTATTGATTGATGTAAGTAAATCTTCATTTATTGGTACACAAAATCAGGTGAAAAATGAAATCATTGCGGAGATTGCCGGAGTGCTTGCATTTTCTGCAATTCAGAATAATGATAAGGTCGGGGTTTTATTTTTCAGTGATGCAATAGAAATGTTTATACCGCCTAAAAAGGGTAAGTCTCATATTTTAAGAATCATTCGTGAAATTATAAACTTCGAACCGAAGAGTAATAAAACAGACATTTCATTTGCGTTGGAGAATTTTAATAATATGGTGAAAAGAAAAAGCATTGCTTTTGTCTTATCCGATTTTATTGATGAAAATTATGCTGATGAATTACGACATATTTCCAAAAAACACGATGTGATTGGCATAAAAGTTTATGACAACCTGGATATGGAATTACCAAATATCGGGTTGTTGCAAATAAAAGACGTGGAAACAGGCGAAACCAAATGGATTGATACAGACGATAAACAAACGCAAAAAATTTATAAAGACCGTGCACTTTTTTATGATAACAATTATGATAATAGTTTTATTAAAGCAGGTGCTGATAAATTAAAAATAAAAACAGAACAATCTTATGTTCATGTATTGATGAACTTTTTCAAAAAACGAGCATAATTAATTTGAAAATGAAACAATTTGAAAACTTGAAAATTCAATTAAAACACACAAAGCGCACTTTGTGGAGAATAATCATTTTCAAATTTTCAAATTTTCAAATCATCTCATTGCTTACTGCCTACTGCTTACTATCTACTAACTACATAATTGCACAAACCGCCACAGCTTCTACAAAACAAAAGGAATATATAATTGGTGATTGGGTTCCGGTAGATTTATTTGTTTCAGCCACTTCAAATAACAAAGTAGTTTTCCCAAATCTGAAAGATTCCATTTCAGATATTATAGAAGTGGCCAACTTTACTCCTGTTGATACAGTTAAAAAATCAGGTCAATTTGAATATCACCAATTAGTAAATCTGATTGTATTTGATACTGGCAAAATACAATTACCGCAATTCCAGTTTTTAGTGAACAACAACGGCAAGTTGGACACCATCGTTTCTGAGGCAATTTT
>JAYVPA010000163.1:0-16847 GCA_043757615.1 Sphingobacteriales bacterium
AAAACAAAACAAGGTGTATTTTTTGATGTAAAACCAGGACCTTATGACAAATGGGCAATACAATACGGTTATATAAACGAAGCTAATGAAGATGCAGAAAAAGCAGCCTTAGAAAAAATATTAGCAGAATCTGTAAAGAAAGAAAATCGTTTTATGAATGACGCAGATGATATGCGTAGTATCGGCAGAGGTATTGATCCGAGAGCTAATATTTATGACATGTCTGACGATGCCATCAGTTATGCTGTAGGAAATATAAAGATGGTCAATGATGCCTTGCCTAAACTATTAAAGAAATATAGTACTTCAGGCAAATCATATCACGAACTGAGAAATGCATATCTTATTTTATCCGGTCATTACGCACGCAGTTTAAATGTCATCGACAGATATATTGGTGGTGTGTATGTAAACAGAAACTTTGTCGGACAGGATTCATCTGCAAAACCATTTACCCCCGTTTCTTTTGCTGACCAGAAACGTGCGATGCAGGCAATTACACAATATACTTTTTCCAGAAATGCCTTTAAGATTCCCGGAGAAATTTATGCGTATCTGCAAATGCAACGAAGAGGTTCTAATTTCAGAGGTGAGGGAGAAGATCCCAAAATTCATGACAGAATCTTAAATATACAAAAAGCGGTACTGGATCAATTATTAAACAACACGGTTATGCAGCGTTTATCAGACACTAAATTTTATGGAAATAAATACAGTGTAAATGCGATGATAAAAGATGTGACTAATGGAATTTTTATGGAAGATTTAAACGCATCTGTTTCAACAATTCGTCAAAATTTACAGGAAGAATATGTGGCAAGATTGTTGAATATTGTAGAGGAAAAATCTCCTTATGCGTATATACCTAAGTCAGCAGCCTTTGCTGAAGTAAAACGGATTTTAGGATGGATGGAGACAAATACTGTGGGCGATCAGGCTACATTAGCCCATAGAGCACATCTTACTTATGTTATAAATAACGCATTGGATCTGAAAGACAGTAAATAATAATAAAAAAGCCCCGCAAAATGCGGGACTTTTTTTACACAATTATTTCTATTTCAAACAATACGGATTTTCCGTCATCATTATCAGCAACTAATGTGAAGCTGTAATTTTTATCTGTTTGCTTAATAATGCAAATAGATTCTATTTTTTGTTTTGCAAAAGCAGTATTTATAGTTGAAAGTTCGATAAGTTCATCTATAATAAATTCTTTCTCCTGTAATTTTTTATAAGCATTGTAAACAATACCGATTGCACTGCCGATTATCTCCCCATCATCATAAGCATTACAGGTATTTTCAGCAGAAGTTGTCAGAAATAAAATATCATTTTTATCATCGTAGCATGCGCCCGAAATTCCCAAGGCAACATCATTCATCCTGCCAATCTGTATCGGTATCACTTTAAATTTATCAGGAAATTGTTTTTTTAATATTTTATGATCAGTTACGATAAGTTGATTTGGCTGTTGTGTATTGCCACGGTTAAAAAATAACAGTTTGTCTTTGCAGTCTGTAAAACCTTCAATATTCATTTCACCAATTATATGCCGGTCTCTGAAAATAGAATAGAAGGCAGCCGTACTGATCTTTTTAATTTTGTTATCTGATAAGTTTATTAAAAAAGCGACATCACGTTGCGGTGATTTAGAACCCGAACCGACAACATACAACATTTCACCAATGATTGTTGCACATTCCAGATCAGGCTTGTCCGGTTTTGGAATTCGTTCACCGGTAAATTCAAACAGCTTAAGTTCCTTTATTTTATTCCAGTTTTCATCAAGACATAAAATATAATTCACGTCATCACCAATTACATACAATGTATTGCTGCGATATTCCAATGCAGAGCCTGAGGGATAATCAATGAGCTGACTTTTAAGAAAACGGATTTGCATGCTTAGCTTTCTAAATATTTCCCAACGATAGGTAATCTTCGTCCGCTGCCAAATGCTTTTGGAGATACACGCAAAATCGGTGGCGTCTGATGACGTTTAAATTCATTTCTGTTCACCATACGTAAAATGCGGGTGATTAATTTCTCATCAAAACCCATGCTTTCTATTTTATCAATTTCTTTTATTTTATTTGGTGTTGATAGAATACTCACATCACGTTTCTCCTTACTCATGTTCGATAAGTGCATGAGTATTTCATCCGGTCCCTGATGATGTTCAATATACTCTAACAATATTTTATCAAGAATATCATATTCCGGTAATGAATCAGAATCCTTTTGTCCGGGACGCAATTCTGCACTTGGTGCTTTTGTTAAAATATGATTGGGTATAATCTCTTCATCTCTGTTTATGTATTTACACACTTCATAAATCTGTGTTTTGTATACATCTGCCAGTACCGCAAGTCCACCGCACATATCACCATACAAAGTACCATAGCCAACTGCAGCTTCACTCTTATTGGTCGTATTCAGTAAGATATAACCGAATTTGTTACTCAGTGCCATCAGGTAATTTCCGCGGATTCTTGCCTGTAAGTTTTCTTCCGTTACATCAAACGGTTTATTTTCAAAATGAGGATGCAATATTTCTTCATACACATCAAACACTTCCTTAATCGGAATTATTTTATGCGGGGAACCTAAATTTTCCAATAACTTTAAACTATCATCCACAGAATGTGAGGTGGAAAATTGTGAAGGCATCAATACGCTTAATACATTTTCTTTTCCAAGTGCACGCACTGCTAAAGTTAATACTAATGCAGAATCCACACCGCCGCTCAATCCTAAAATTGCCTTTTGAAATCCTAACTTTTGAAAATAATTTTGAATACCACAAACTAAAGCATCGTGTATTAATTTGGTTTCATTTTTTTCCAGCTCATTATTTACCGTATTTTGCAACACATCATCTAACTCACAAAAGAAAATTTCTTCCGTGAAATAATTTAATTCTTTATACACACTTCCGTTTGTATTCATAACCACGGAACCACCATCAAAAATCAATTCCGTTTGTGCGCCTACACAATTGCAATAAAAGACCGGCAAATTATATTGCGTCGCATTTTTACGAACCACATCAATTCTTTTTTTTGCCTGATGATAATTAAATGGAGATGCGGAAATATTGATTAAAATATCGGGATGTAGTTTTGCCAGTTCTGCAACCGGATTTATTCTGTACAGCGGATTTATTTCACTTGTATCCCAGATATCTTCACAAATAGTAATAGCTAATTTTTTTCCTTTGAATTCAACAATATTAAATTCTTTGTTGGGTTCAAAATAACGATACTCATCAAATACATCATAGGTTGGAAGCAATGCTTTATGTACTAAAAATTTCACTTTACCATCCTCGATAAAATAGGCTGAATTGTATAAATCTTTTCCTTCTTTAATGAGATTTCTGGATGGTGCGCCAACTATAATTGCAATCTTATTTCCTGCCACGGCAGCCAACTCCTGCACGGCATTTTCGCATTGATCAATAAAATGCCTGAATTCTAAAAAATCTCTTGGCGGATAACCACAGACACATAATTCGCTGAACAATAATAAGTCTGCGTTGGCAGCAATTCCCTGTTCAATGGCTGATTTCATTTTTTCAAAGTTGCCCGTGAAATCGCCAATCATATAGTTTAACTGCGCTAATCCGATTTTCATGTATTAAAAGTAGGATTTTTTTATAGATTAAAAAAAACAATAAAATTCATATGAAAAAATTTCATTTAGTATTATTTAAAATATATATATTGTACTTTGGCAACTACATTATCAAAACAATTAAATTAAACAAACATGAAGAAAAACCAGTTATTTATTTTAGCAATCTCCGTTATGTCTTCTTTCATGATTATGTCATGTGGAAAAGACAACTCAAAATCAAAAACAGAATTCTTAACTCAAAGAACCTGGAAGCCAATTTCATTTTTACAAGATGGTGTAGAAGAAATTGATTCCTGCGGTTTGGATGATACGTATTCTTTTGCCAATTCCGGGACGGGAACACTTAATGTCGGAAGTGACGACTGTGATGGTGATGAATCAAATGGTACTTTTCCATGGAGTTTTATTGAAAATGAAACCAAAATGGTGTTTGATGGTGACACTGCAGTTATTACTCAATTAGATGACAACACTTTGAAGTTAACTTATGATTGGGATGGTGTTTTTATAGAAACATACAAACATTAATTATATCTATAGCTTAAAAAGACCACTGCAATGCAGTGGTCTTTTTTGTTATAAAATCTTATGTTACAAAAAACTTAAGAATGATTGTTTATTTTTGCAGAATGAATAATTCTTTTACCAAAAAATGCATTGAATCACTTCTTTTAATTATTGTTATTTTAGGAATACATTCCTGTGGATGCAACAACGGACACCATCAAGCGAAAAAAGAGAAGGAAATAAAAAAGTCAGAAATTCATGTAGATATCATACGTTTTGACAAAGAATTATTCGCATGTAATCCAAATAATTTAGATGTTGACTTAGCAAAGCTTCAGCAAAAATATCCAGTCTTTTATCCGACTTATTATAATCAAGTTTTAAATATTCCTGTTTATGGCACAAAAGAAATGCAATTAAAATTTTTAAAAGATTTTATTTCGATGAAGTCCATGAAAGAATTAGATGATACAATACAAAAACAATTTTTTGATTTGAAATTTATAGAAAATGATTTGCAAACTTGTTTTGCGAATTATAAATCATATTTTCCTGAAAAACCAATACCAGTAATTTACACATGTGTTTCTGGATTTTCTTATTCTGTATTTGCTGTTACAGATTCAATTATTGGTATTGCCTTGGACAAATATTTAGGAGCAAATTATATTTTTTACCCTTCAGTTATAGGTAGTTCTTATATAATTCCTACTCTTGATAAAAAATATATGGCGATAGATTGTGCAAATTTATTAGCGAAAAATATAGTTTTAGCACCAGACGATAAATCTACTTTACTGGATAAGATGATTGCCGAAGGAAAAATTTTATATATCATTCAAAGTTTATTGCCTGATAAAAAAGAAAATGATATTATAAAATATAATGAGGAGCATTGGAAATTTTGCATAGAAAATGAGAAACAAATTTGGGCATACTTTTTAAATAATAATTTATTATATAATACACAATTTGAGCAATTCAAATATGTTGAGGATGGACCAACTACAAATGGAATGCCGAAAGAAAGCCCCGGCAAGGTTGGCGCATGGCTGGGCTGGCAGATTGTAGATGCTTACATGAAAGAAAATCCAAACACAACTTTGCGTCAATTAGTAAATATTAAAGATGGACAGAAAATTTTAACTGCTTCTAAGTATAAACCTAAAACAAATTAATTTGAAAATGAAGAATTGGTCAATTTATATATTTCTTCACCTATCAATCTTCACAATTGTTTTGTCTATTTATTCTTTATGTGTTTTACTAAATTACAATAGTAACTTTAATAAAATTGATTTTGGTTATATTGTATTAAGCAATACATTGTATTGTCTAATTCCTTATTTTTCTATCCTAACCTTAATTAGCTTTAAGCAATATAAGAAAGCCGATAAAAATCCTATCTTAATTATTTTACTGCTTTTATTTGGTGTAAGCCCATCCATTTTTATAACGACATTTTATTTTATCTAATTTAATTGGTAATTGATTTCTCAAATCACCAAACCATCATAAGCCAGGAAAATATTCTCGGGTAATTCTTTTTCGATAACAGCATGCAATCCTAAATGATGAGAGATATGCGTAAAATAAGCTTTCTCAGGTTTTACTTTTTTTACAATCTCTATCGCCTGTTCTAAATTAAAATGCGAATAATGTGGCTCTCTTCGCAAGGCATTTAATACTAAAACCTTACTGCCTTTTATTTTTTCCAGTTCTTCTTCTTCAATAAAATTCGCATCGGTGATGTATGTAAAATCATTCATCCTGAAACCTAAAACCGGTAAAGCTTTATGCGTCACGCGAATAGGTTTAAATAAAATATCTCCAACACTAAACGGGTTTACATCAATTGTATTCAATCGTATTTGCGGAGCACCGGGGTATTCATGTCCGACAAACGCATACGAAAATTCTTTTTTCAAAATTTCCTGCACACGTTCTTCTGCATATACATCAATTGTTTTCTCCAGTAAATAATTAAACGGACGGATATCATCCAAGCCGGCAACATGATCTTTATGTCCATGCGTAAAAACAACTGCATCTAAATCCTGCACCTGCTCGCGTAACATTTGCGAACGAAAATCCGGACCGGTATCAATTACAACAGTTGTTGTTTCAGATTGAATCAATAGAGAAGTGCGCGTACGTTTGTCTCTGTTATCAGCAGACATGCAAACCTCGCACCTGCAGGTAATGACCGGTACGCCCTGTGAGGTGCCAGTTCCAAGGAAAGTATATTTCATAAAACAGTAATGAAATGATAAGTAAAATGTTTAGTAAACAGAATAAATTAATTTTTTATTCCAGTTCTAATTTTTGTTGCGCTAATTGCTCGTATAATTTGAGTTGTTTTTCATCCAATAGGGAAACATCAACTTCTACCTGAGATAAAATATCAATCAATGCATTGATACGCGCTTCTGTTTCAAAAAATTTATTTACAACAGCCACCCTTTTATCCTGGAGAATACAATAACCTGATTGAAACCTTCCTTTTTCATAACGAATCACGTAATTATTCTCTTTGAAAATAGATTCCAGATTTGTCAAAGTGGTAGCGTTATATTTAAAACTCATGATGTAAAAGTAATAAGGAGTAAGTAATAAGTAATAAACTTTTTATTCACAAAAATTTCTCTGCTGTAAATTATTTTGTCTATTTAATCCATAGACTTATCAAAAATGAGTATATTTAGATACTATTGACTTTCAAATTATTCATTTTCAAATTATCAGATTTAAAGTGCTCTCAAAAAAAACAAAATACGCCATTAATGCATTAGTATATTTAGCTAAAAAACCGGCAAAAGAACCTGTTTTAATAAGTGAAATTGCTGAACATGAGCATATTCCAAAAAAATTCCTTGAAACGATTTTACTCGACCTCCGCAATGCAGGCATCTTAAATTCCAAGAAAGGAAAAGGCGGCGGTTATTATCTGATCAAGCAACCTGCTGACGTTAACCTGGCGGAAATTATCCGGTATTTTGACGGTGCCATCGGATTACTTCCCTGCGTAACGCATAAATATTATGAAAAATGTGATGAATGCGAAGATGAACTCACTTGCGGTATCAGGCATGCTTTCCTTGCTATCAGAAATGAAACGGTGGAATTGTTAAAGAAAGATACTTTAGAAATGATTATTAAGAACGAGCAAAAACTGAAAAAAAATGCTGTCAAATGATACGCTGAAATTCCTGAAGGAATTGAAAAAAAATAACAATAAACCCTGGTTTGAAGCAAACAGAAAAAGATATGAAAATGCGCAGACAGAAATTAAGTCGTTTATAGAAGAATGGATACTCAGCTATGGCAAAAAAGACGAAACCATTGCCGGCCTGGATCCTAAAAAATGTATTTTCAGAATCAACAGGGATGTTCGTTTCTCAACTGATAAATCACCGTATAAAAGCAACTTAGGCGCATATCTGAACAAAGGCGGAAAGAGCAGTAATTCGGCAGGTTTTTATTTACATATAGAACCGAGCGGCTGTTTTTTTGGTGCAGGAAATTATATGCCGATGCCGGATGAACTGGCAAAAATAAGACAGGAAATTGATTACAATTTTTCTGATTTTAAAAAGATAATTACTTCTAAAAAATTCAAGGATAGCTTTGGCGATTTGAACGCAGAGAATAAATTGAAACGCGCTCCAAAAGGGTATGAAGAAGATAATTTAGCAATAGAATATCTTAAATTAAAAGGCTTTACTGTTTTCAAAAAATTAAGAGACGAAGAACTGACCTCAAAAGATTTGGTGAAAACATTAACTGAACTATCTGTAACGGTAAAACCTTTCATAGATTTCCTGAATAACGCTACAGCGTAATCTATCGCTTTACCAAAACCTTAAATAAATATTGTTATCACATAGATAATAAAATTATCTTTCAGATAATTACTATTTTTGATAATCATGACAAAAGAAGTTTCATTTCCGAAAGACAAAATAAAAATCCTGTTATTGGAAGGATTGCACCAATCTGCTTTTAATGAGTTTCATAAAAAAGGGTATGCATCTATTGACAGCTATAAAGAGGCAATGACAGAAGAAGAGTTACTTAACTGCATTGAAAATTATCATATCATTGGCATCCGTTCTAAAACTAATTTAACAGCAGCTGTTTTAGAAAAAGCAAAAAGATTAATGACCATTGGTTGTTTTTGTATCGGAACAAATCAGGTTGATTTAGTAAAAGCGACTGAATTAGGTATTCCTGTTTTTAATTCACCTTACTCAAACACACGTTCCGTAGCAGAATTGATTATCGGAAATTCAATTATGTTATTACGCGGCATTCCGCAAAAAAATAAACATGCGCATGAGGGAAACTGGCAGAAAACTGCAAAAGGAAGTTATGAATTGCGCGGCAAAACTATCGGTATCATTGGCTACGGACACATCGGTACGCAAGTATCTGTGATGGGCGAAAGCATGGGTTTAAAAGTAATTTATTATGATATAGAACCAAAGCTGCCATTAGGAAATGCAAATTCTGTTGACACGTTGGAAGAATTATTTCAGAAATCTGATATCGTAACATTACACGTACCTGCAACACCGCAGACTAAAAATATGATTGGTGAGAAAGAGTTTGGGTTGATGAAGGTGGGCGTGATTTTTCAAAACTTATCCCGCGGAACAGTAGTGGATATTAATGCTTTGGCTGATGCTGTAAAATGCGGCAAGGTTGGAGGTGCTGCCATAGATGTTTTTCCTGTTGAACCAAAACAAAATGGTCTTGGATTTGAATCACCGCTAATTGGTTTAGACAGTATAATTTTAACACCGCATGTTGGCGGAAGTACACAAGAAGCTCAGGAAAATATAGGTACTGAGGTTGGCGTAAAGTTAACAGGATTTTTAGATAACGGAAGCACTTTAGGCTCTATGTCAGTTCCTGAAATCAGTTTATCTGTACAGCAAAATACACGGCGTGTGTTACACTTTCATCACAATGTACCCGGCGTACTAAGTGAAATCAACTCTATACTTTCAAAACATGATGTCAACATTTTAGCACAGTATTTAAAAACAAATGAAACGATTGGTTACGTTGTTTTAGATGTAGATGCAAATGCTGATCTAGAAATGATGGAAGATTTAAAGAAAGTAAAAAACACAATCAAAGCAAGAATTTTATATTAAAGATACGTCTCATTAACATCTTTATTTCTTTGCACTTTTGCGTCAAATAGAAAAAGCATGAAACAACATATTGTGCATATTGCACTGGTAGTCGATGATTACGACAAAGCAATTGAGTTGGTGCGACTAAAACCCAGCGTTCAATAAGATTGAAATGTAGTTTTTGGGTTTAATTGAGCCAAAAATCAAATAAGTTTAAATCAACATTACCAAAAAGTAATCAATCCACCTAAAATCTGAAATCCTAAAACTGAAATCCCAAATACGTTGTATCTTTGTCACTTACAATTTTAATCAAAAATGATAAACCTAATTTTGTTTGGTCCTCCGGGAAGCGGAAAAGGCACACAAGCAGTCAAACTTGCAGAAGAATTTAATCTGCTGCATATTTCTACCGGCGACTTGTTCCGTTCTGAATTGAAAAACGAAACGCCACTTGGTGTAGAGGCAAAAAAATACATAACCAAAGGAGAACTGGTTCCTGACGAAGTAACGATTGGAATGCTGTCTAATAAATTAGATGAGTTTGCCGGAAAAGTAAACGGTTTCATTTTTGATGGATTTCCTCGTACTGAACCGCAAGCGGAAGCATTAGACAAATTGCTGGATTTAAAAAATACCAGCATCACATTAGTTCTTGCTTTAGATGTGGCAGAAGATGAAATTACACATCGTATTTTAGACAGAGCAAAACAATCTGAAAATCCGCGTCCTGATGATTTGGATGAACATATTATCCGAAACCGTTTTCAGGTATATCTAAAACAAACGGCTCAGGTGGCAGACCATTACAAGAAAGTAAATAAAGTTATTACATTAAACGGTGTTGGTTCTATCGAAGAAATCTTTAATGCTTTAAAAGCTGAAATCAACAAAATAAAATAGAAAGAACAGTTACACAATAAAGCATTAGTACAACAAAACTACTAATGCTTTTTTTATTTCTATCTTTACAATAGCAAAATGGAAGGAAGCAATTTTATAGATTACGTAAGAATATTTGTTCGTTCCGGAAACGGTGGCGGCGGCTCTGTGCACTGGCGCAGAGAAAAATACGTACCAATGGGTGGACCGGATGGTGGTGATGGCGGACGTGGCGGCAGCATCATCTTGCGGGGCAATAAGCAATTGTGGACTTTACTGCATTTAAAATACAGAAAACACATTCACGCAGATAATGGAAAAAGCGGCGAAGGCGGCATGCGAAGCGGAAAAGGCGGAGAGGATATTATTATAGAAGTGCCGCTCGGAACGATTGCAAAAAACGGTGAAACGTTTGAGAAAGAACTGGAAATTTTAGAAGACGGACAAGAAGTTGTTTGGCTGAAAGGTGGTCGCGGCGGACAGGGAAATACGCATTTCAAGACATCTACAAAGCAAGCTCCGCATTATGCACAGCCCGGTGAGGAAGGTGATGAAGGCTGGAAAGTATTGGAATTAAAAGTACTGGCAGACGTTGGTCTGGTTGGATTTCCAAACGCAGGAAAATCAACGTTGCTTTCTGTTATTAGTGCAGCAACACCGGAGATTGCAGATTATCCGTTTACTACCTTAGTGCCGAATTTAGGTGTGGTGCCCTATCGTGGCGACAGGTCTTTTATCATGGCCGATATTCCAGGAATTATTGAAGGAGCGCATGCCGGTAAAGGGTTAGGCGTTCGTTTCTTACGACATATAGAACGTAATTCCTGTTTATTATTTATGATTCCCGCGGATAGTGATGACATCAAAAAAGAATACAAAATTCTTGCAAAAGAATTAAAATTATACAATAAGGAACTGGTGAACAAACCACGTATCATTGGTATTTCAAAATCTGATTTATTGGATGATGAATTGAAAAAAATGCTGGCAAAAGAATTACCTAAAAAAATTCCGCATGTTTTCTTTTCCGCATTAGCGAATGAAAATATAATGGAATTGAAAGATAAGTTGTGGAAGATGATGAATGATTAGTTGCTACTTACTTGGTTTTTAATTATATTTGTTTAAGACTAAAAAAACGGTCATATCAAAAACCATCCTATGAATAAACTATTCCTTTGTAGCATTCTGATAATGCTATCTCCTCTACTTTTTGCACAAAATATTGGTATTAATTCTACAGGTGCTGCACCAAACAACAGTGCCATGCTTGATGTGCAAAGCAACGATAAAGGCTTCTTGCTACCAAGAATGACGGCAATACTTCGTCTTTCTATTGCTTCGCCTGCAAATTCGTTAATTGTTTTCGATACGGACAGTACCGCTTTATTCATGTATAATCAGCCCTTAGCAAAATGGCAACGCATAAATCCAACTTACAATTTCAACAACATCATCATGGGAAATTCTGTTGGTGATGTATTGGTTTGGAACGGCTCTAATTGGATCGCTACACCAAAATGCAGCCTCTTTACTTATATTTACAAAGACGCAGATGGCGATGGACATGGTGATCGTTGTGAACCATTGTTTGCCTGTGCACCATTCCCATGCTATGTTTCAGATAGCTTAGATTGGAATGATCAGGATCCAACCATTTATCCAGGTGCACCTGAATTATGCGATAATAAAGACAATGATGAGGACGGACAGATCGATGAATTACCAATTGCAGGCGTTGGTCTTACTTGTTCAGTAGGTATCGGTGCTTGTCAACGCACAGGTAGCACCGTATGCAATAGCGCAACTAGTTCAATTGTATGCAGTGCAACACCAGGCGCACCAACTACAGAAGTATGTAATAACATTGATGACAATTGCAATGGCACTGTAGATGAAGGCCTGACTCGTTCCTGCTATAGCGGGCCGGCAGGTACCGCCGGTGTGGGTAAATGCAGAGCAGGAACACAAACTTGCAGTGCAGGACTTTTTGGTGCTTGCCTGGGGGAAGTATTGCCTTCAGCGGAAATTATTGGAAATGGCATTGATGATAATTGCGACGGTGTGGTACAATAATGTTTATTCAGGAAGGATTTCTTCTGAATGATTTTCAGTAATAATATTAGTAGTAACAGGCTCTGAGAAATCAGTATTTATTGCTGTTTCATTCAATTCAATTGTCAATGTTTTTTCATCCATACTCGTTGATTGTGCATCATTCATTGTCAACTGCTCATTGTCAACTGTCAATTTATCTGCTATTCTTTGCTCTTTAGAAATATAATTCTCTTTATACTTTTTTTTCAAAACTTCTTCTTTCCATTCTGCGCGTTTTCCTTCCCGTATTGCTTTTCGTTGTTCTTTCTCTGCTTCATACTTTATTTTCCATTCAGCTTCTTTCTGTAATCGTATGGTACGCTCCTCTTCTGTTTCATCTTTTACTATTTTTAATTTTGAAGGATGAATTTCAAAAACATCATCAACAGGAAGTTCAACCGTAAACCATAAAATTTTTACTGTTGCAATACCCACACTGCGCATCCAAATCGGCTGCGATAATAAATTCGACAATGCCTGAAACAGGGAAGTGATAATACTTATTTCAGAAGAAGTGGTAAAAACAAGTTCAGAATTTCCTTTCACTTTTATTGGAATATTATAAGTCATTTTACCAACTTTAATTCCGTCCTTATTTAATAAATCCGTTTTTATAGAAAGCAAGGTATACGACAAAAAGAAAGAATTCTTAATAAGCAAATCCGTTTCAGATTGAACCGATAACAAACCAATTTGTTTGGTGCGAACCTCAACAATATCTATGGCTTTGTGCGAAGATGCACGCTTTATGATGTAATGTTTTATGCTGTTTTTTATCTTTTGTAAAATCCCCATTTGTGATTTTTTTGAGTTATATTTAAAGTCTTGTTAAATTATACAAAACTACTAAAACTACAGGTTAACTTTAGTAAATTTAATCATTAAATAAATAATTATGGGCGGCGACTTAGTATATGTAATTGCGACTCCGGTGTTTCTTGGAATGGTGACACTGGAATATCTTGCAATGCGCAGGAAAAATAAAGATTACTATCACATGAATGATGCGATTACCAATCTGAATATTGGCGTCGGACATGTAGTGTCGAAAGTCATCGTGGGTGTCTTTCTGATTTGGATGTATAATTTAGTATATAATAATTTGCGCGTCATAACAATTCCAACAGGCGTTTTCTCTTTTATATTTTGCCTGATTGCTTATGATTTCTTTTTTTACTGGGCGCACCGCATCGGCCATGAAATGAATATTTTCTGGGGTGCGCATGGCGTACATCACCAAAGTGAATATTATAATCTGGCAGTTGGTTTACGTCAGTCGTGGATACATGCTATACTTGCGTTTTTTGTTTTTCTTCCGATTCCGTTTTTAGGAGTTGACCCTGCCACTTTTTTCAGCATACTAAGCATTAATTCTTTCTACCAATTCTGGATACACACCGATGTAATAAAACGAATGCCGCGCTGGTTTGAAGCAATTTTTAATTCACCGATGCATCACCGGGTACATCATGGCAGAAATCCAAAATACATCGACAAGAATCATGCAGGCATGTTTATTATTTGGGATAAATTATTTGGCACTTATCAGGAAGAAGAAGAAACTCCGAACTATGGTGTTACACGTCCAATCAATTCATGGAATCCTGCCTGGGCAAATGTTGAATATTATGTAGGTATGTTTAAAAATGCAAAACGTTTTTCTTCGTGGAAAGATAAATTGAAATATATCATTGCAAAACCGGGTTGGCAACCGGAAGATGTGGGCGGAACAATTTCTGTTCCGGAAGTTACAAAAGATTATAAACCATTTGATTCAAGTCCGATTAATAAAGGCTTAAGCTGGTATGTATTGGTGCAGTTTCTGATTATCATTGTTGGTTTGGTTTCTTACTTATACCACTATGATAAACTGCCGATGTTCTATAAAGTGTTAGGTTATTTGTTGGTAATGATTTCCACGGTTATTTGCGGCGCCATTATGGAACAAAAAGCCTGGGTGAAATATGCAGAATATGCAAGATTGCTGGTTGTTTTCGCAGGTTTAAATTCTTTATACTATATCAGCTTCAATGCATGGTTTTATATCATGCTGATTCCATCTATAATTTTAACAGCATATTTCTTAACATGGTTTACATTGAATATGAATAATAAGTTTGTATTAAAAGGTTTGATGGTGAGAAAATAAACATTGCAAAGCAGACAAAAACACCTTCAAACAAAGTCAATCATAATATCGACAGCAAATACTTTTTGTTATAAGTTTTGTATATTAGTTATAACTTAAAGCAATCTATGACTTACAAAAGGTGGACAAATTTAACTCTAGCAATATCTTTAATATTATTGAGTTGCAACAATTCTAAAAAAGATTCGAGTAAAATTGACAGAGAAACAGAATTAATAAGTCAAGCAGAAGATATTTTATCATATGATAATGAAAAAATTGTATTATTATCTGCAAGTAAAAAAATAAATTTTGACACATTACATTTAATCTTACGAGATTATTATGTAATGACAAATGATTTAGATACTGAATCAGATAGTATTAGATTCTTTTACAATAGTTCAATTGAATCTATATCGAATAAATACAAAACTCCAAAAAAACGTATTGCTTCATTAATTTATGACTTTAAGTATGAAATGATAACTAACGAGGAAATAATACGAAATAATGAAGACGAAGGTGATAGAACGGATGATAACGACATAACAGATATGGGCTCAGACCAATAAAGATATTATTTCTTATGCATCCTAAAAATATTTACAATTAATAAAACAGACCATATTGTATCAAGTATATTCCAATTAAATCTACCTAATGGAACTTTGATAAATGGATTTATAATCAAAACAGATAATCCAAATATTATAGCAAACGATTTATTTTCTCTTTCATTGCTTTCAAATGCTAATAGGCTAAAGATAATCATTGCAACAACTCTTAACAGTTGAAAGTATAACCAAGGCAAATGCTTATTCCAACATGTCAGCAACATAATAATCAATATTCCAGATGCTACTGATAATAAGTTTTGTTTTTTCATAGTCTTATTCACGTTCAGATTCTAAATCATCAATCTTATCGTTTGTATCATCAAGATCACTTTGTAATTGATCTGCTTTATCATTTGCTTCATATGCTGAACCATCAGCACTATTAGCTATTTTGTGAATTTTAATAACTTCTTTCTTTAATTGATAATTGGAATATATTAAATATCCAATAAAGCCAAATAATAGTGTTATTGTAAAAACCAATAGAATCTTTAATGTTTTATTTTCCAAAGCATTTTTAATTTAAATAAATATAGCATTTAATATATATAGTTACATATAATTATCCTGCAAAGCAGGTTGGAAATCGTCATTTCTTGCCACAAGACAATTCTTCTTATTGACAACAGTGTTACATTGCATTAAAAAATAAAACTTATGAAAGTAGCTTTTGTAACCTACCATAAATTTCCGGATTTATATGAGGATGACCAATTATTACAGCAATATTTAATTCAAAAAGGTATTGATGTAATTCCGGTATCCTGGGATGATGCAGCTATAAACTGGCAGCAGTTTGACATTATTATACTCCGTTCCATGTGGGATTATTTTGAACGTCCTGTCGAATTTGATAATTGGTTAGACAAACTCGAATCGCTTGACTGTAATGTTTTAAATCCTGTATCTGTTGTAAAATGGAATCAGAATAAAAATTATTTCGATGATTTTTCCCGGAAAGGAATTTTGCTGCCTGCTTATGTTATCTGCAAACAAAAAGAAAATTATTCATTAAAAGAAATATTAGAAAATAAGAAGTGGAGCAAAGCAGTTGTAAAACCAACTATTTCGGGCGGTGCTTACAACACTTGGACTACCAATATTGATTGTGCCGAAGATGATAAAATACGCTTTACAGAATTGCTGCAACAAGGTGATGTGATTGTACAAAAATTTGTAGAAGAAATTATTACGAAAGGTGAATTGTCATTGATATTTTTCAATAAAAAATTCAGTCACGCGATTTGCAAAAAAGCAAAGCAAGGTGATTTCCGTGTTCAATTACAATTTGGCGGCACAAACGAAGCGATACAACCGGAGGAGTCTATCTTAAAACAAGCTACTAATTTATTAAACACCATTCCCGAAACATTGCTTTATGCAAGAGTGGATGGAGTGGTAACAGAGGATGGGAGATTTTTGCTGATGGAACTGGAATTAATAGAACCTGTTTTATCCGTTTATAGTAATGATAAAGCTTGCGAAAATTTTTACAATGCATTTGTAGAAATTATTGCTATTTAATTAAACCATATAGTAACATAGAAAATTATCTTTGATTCTATGTGGTGAAAAATCATTTTCAATGATAGAACTATTTCTGCTTCTGACACAATTCTATCAAAATACCATTCGTAGTTTTCGGATGAAAAAAGCATACCAACTTATTCAATGCACCTGTATAAGGTTTGTCTGTTAGCGACTGAAATCCTTCTTTTTTTAGTCTTTCCATTTCTGAATGAATATCCTCCACTTCAAAACACACGTGATGTATACCTTCGCCTTTCTTTTCTAAATATTTGTAGACTTTGCTTTCTTCCGTTTGCG
>JAYVPA010000164.1:0-4383 GCA_043757615.1 Sphingobacteriales bacterium
GTTTCATATCCGGAACAAGTGAAATTGTGCAACGCAAAATGTGTATATATTCCAACAACGGTTGATGATGATTTTAAAATGACAGCAGCACAACTGGAAGCTGCAATTACACCCAAAACTAAATTCCTGGTGTATTCTTCACCAAGCAATCCAACAGGTGCTGTGTATACAAAAGAAGAAATTGAATCATTTGTAAAAGTGCTGGAAAAACATCCTCAGGTACATATAATTTCTGACGAGATTTATGAGCATATCAACTATGCAGGAAAACATGTTTCTATTGCAGAATTTCCTTCCATGAAAGACAGAACGATTGTTGTGAACGGACAGGCAAAAGGCTATGCAATGACAGGCTGGAGAATTGGTTATATTGCAGCTCCTGCATACATTGCAAAAGCATGTGACAAACTTCAAGGACAAATTACATCAGGTACAAACTCTGTTGCGCAGCATGCAACAATTACTGCACTTTTAGGCGATCAGGCTCCAACGGAAGCTTTCCGTCAAGCGTTTCAAAAACGCAGAGATTTGGTATTAGGTTTATTAAAAGAAATTCCAAATGTAAAATGCAATGTACCAACAGGTGCGTTTTATGTTTTCCCGGATTTAAGTGCATATTTCGGAAAAGATTTTAATGGCGAACCCATAAAAGATGCTGACGATTTAGCATTGTATTTATTGCATGAAGGCCATGTAGCGGCAGTAAGCGGTACCGGATTCGGAGCACCGGAATGCATTCGTTTCTCTTATGCTGCTTCAGAAGAAAATCTGATAGAAGCATTTTCGCGTGTGAAAAATGCGTTGGAGAAATTAATATAATCTTTTCCAAAGTTTAGAACTTTGGAAAAGTTACAAATAGTAACGAAGGCATCGCTTAAGCGATGCCTTTTCTTTTTAATTTCTTACTTTTACAATTATGTCATCAAATATTGATTTATTAAAATTTGAAAACAAACGTATTGTCGTAGTTGGTGATATTATATTGGATGAGTTTGTTTACACATCCTCTTTAAGAAATTCTCCTGAATACAGAGCTGCACCTGTTTTAAATATTACAGAAAAAAAACAGTATTTAGGTGGTGCTGCAAACGTGGCGTTGAATATCAAAAAATTAAAAGCCATTCCTTATTTAGTTGGTACTGTTGGTGACGATGATGCATCTAAAACTATTTATGAATTATTGCACAAAGAAGACATTACGAATTTATATGTACATACTGATAAGCGTCAAAAAACAATTGTAAAATCAAGAATCTTTCAGGATAAACAAGCTGTTTTTCGTCTGGATGTAGAAGATATAAATGAATATCCTGAGTTAGTCAATCATTTTATTATAAAGATTATTACAGCTGCTATAACCAATCACAAACCACACGCAATTATTTTGCAGGATTATAATAAAGGTGTATTGAATGCATCAAATATTTCTGAAATAATTGCATTGGCAAAACAACATAATTTATTGATTTGTGTAGATCCGAAATTTGACAATTGGAATCTATATCAGGATGTTGATTTATTTAAACCGAATTTGAATGAGTTAATAGTAATGAGTGATGCATTAAAAGTTGATGGAGAAAACTTAGGACAAATTGCAAATGCACTTCAACAAAAAATCAACTTTAAAAACTTATTAGTTACATTGGGCGATAAAGGAAATTTTATTTTCAGTAATGATATTTCTCAAATCTCAAATCTCAAATCTCAAATTCAACATCCGGATGTTTGCGGCGCTGGCGATACCGTAATTGCTGTCGCTTCGCTCGGATTAGTTTGCGGCTTTTCTTTAGAAGAAATTGCTGAATTGTCTAACAAAGCAGGTTTTATTGTTTGTCATAAAGAAAATGTGCAACCGATAACTGCGGATGAATTAGCGCTTCGATAAACTCAGCGTGACATATTAATAAATTATGTAGCAATTAACAAAGTCAGATTGAGCTTGTCGAAATCACTTACTCCTTATCGCCTCCACAGGGTCCATGGTAGCTGCCAGGTATGCAGGAATGATACCCGCTAAGATCCCTAACAAAAAAGAAATTCCGAAAGCAATTGCAACGTTGATGATACTTAATTTAAATTCCATACCAGACGCTTCCGTTGCAAAATGGCACAGGATGTAAACTAACCCCAATCCTACTACTGCACCCATCATACATAAGAAAATTGCTTCTAGTAAAAACTCAAGCAGGATGTCAGAGCTCCTTGCACCCAATGCTTTTTTTATTCCGATTAATGCCTTTCTTTCAGTGACACTTACAAACATAATATTTGCAATCCCGAAACCTCCAACAATTAATGAAAATGCACCGATTACCCATTTTACCAATCCAAGAGAATCAAAAACGCTGTCGAATCCTTTTGCAATTACGCTTAACTGATTAATAGAAAAATTATCTTCCTGACTTGGTCGTAATTTTCTTGAAGCACGCATAATACCTGTCATTTCATTTTTTAATTCATCTAAAGTAACGCCTTCTTTTGATCGGATTTCCAATGTTTTATCAATTTGGTTATCATCAACCGTAAAATTACGTGTGTAATAATCCAAAGGCACAATCACAGCTTTGTCGTAATTAAATCCTAATAAATCTTCCCCTTTCTTTTTTATGACACCGACAATAGTTACAGGTTTCCCATTCATGCGGATTTCCATTCCTACAGGATTCGAAATATTTTTAAATAATTTATCTGCAATATCACCTCCAATAACTCCGACATTCAGTCCGTTTCCGATTTCCATTGTAGACAAATATCTGCCCTGATTAATATTTAATTGAAATACCTTACCGTAACCATCCGTCACTGCAGAAATTTGTGCCTTATGTGTTTTTTTATCTTTGTAAGATACTTCAGGTGCCTGCCGGGGATTTAATTCAAATGTTACATACTCCGCTAACTTGGATTTCGATTGAACGTATTTATAGTTCTCATATTTTACATTCGGACGCTGAAAATATTTCCACCATGGGTAATCACTTGGTCCGTCAAAAGTCCAAGCCCATTTATTGACAAATAACACATTATCACCTAAACTATTAATGGATTGATTTATGTTATTTTTTAATGCATCCACTGAAGTAAGAATCGCAATTATGCTGAAAATACCCACCGTGATGCCGAATAAAGACAAAAATGTACGCAGCTTGTTAAGCCATAATTGATGGAAAGTTAACTTCAATGTTTCACCTAAAACTCTGAATAGTTGACGCATAGACAAACCTACTAAAATTTAATCAAATAAAAATATCTGTCGTTTGCAATTTGGTATTCTTACAGGTATCTTTGCAACTGATTTTTTAAAATCCCGATATTATTCCGTAAAATAATAAATAACAATAATGAAACTTTCACAATTTGACTTCGAACTTCCAAAAGAAAAGATTGCACTTTATCCTTCTAAACAACGTGATGAATGTAAATTAATGGTAGTACACCGTAAATCCGGTAAAATTGAGCACAAAATGTTCAAGAACATCCTTGATTATTTTGATGACGGCGATGTAATGGCTATCAATAATACCAAAGTATTTCCTGCAAGAATGTACGGCACCAAAGAAAAAACAGGTGCAAAAATTGAAGTTTTCTTACTCAGAGAATTAAACCACGATTTACGTTTATGGGATGTACTAGTGGATCCTGCGCGTAAAATCCGTGTTGGAAATAAATTATATTTTGGTGATGATGATTTAGTGGCGGAAGTAGTAGATAATACGACTTCGAGAGGAAGAACCATCCGTTTCTTGTTTGATGGTACAGATGCTGATTTCAGAGCAGTATTAGATAAATTAGGAAATACACCACTTCCAAAATATATTAAAAGAGAGCCTGAAGATTCTGATAAAGAAAACTACCAGACTGTTTTTGCAAGTCAGGAAGGTGCGGTGGCCGCACCAACTGCAGGTATGCACTTCAGTAAAGAATTAATGAAACGTTTGGAAATAAAAGGCGTTGACTTTGCTGAGCTGACATTACATATTGGCTTAGGTACATTCCGTTCTATCGATGTAGAAGATTTATCTAAACACAAAATGGATGCGGAATATTTCAAGATAGACGAAAAATGTACCAAGATTGTAAACCGTGCTTTACAACGCGGTAAAAATGTTTGTGCGGTTGGTACAACTTCTATGCGTTCGTTAGAAACTGCGGTTTCTGCAGAACGTTTGTTAAAGCCAATGGAAGGCTGGACAAATTTATTTATTCATCCGCCGTATGATTTTAGCATTGCGAATAGCATGATTACAAATTTCCACGTACCAAAATCAAGTTTAATCATTATGGTTTCTGCGTTTGCAGGTTTTGACTTAACGATGGAAGCTTACCAAATCGCTATGAATAAAAAATATAATTTCTTCTCTTACGGAGATGCGATGTTGATTATTG
>JAYVPA010000165.1:0-16513 GCA_043757615.1 Sphingobacteriales bacterium
AAATAAATCGTGAATAGGTTTAATAAATAAATTTATCTTTTCGCCATATCCACAAAGATATCCCAAAGTTCTTCGTAAGGAATAATCTCCCATTCTGCAATTATGTGTGATCTGCTACGCAGTTGTTTAATCTCCTGCCAGTTTGCCTGCCGCATTTTCTTTGCGTCAAAACCCGATTTTTCAGCTTTCAGCAATAAACTTGTAAAAATAAAAATTGGGTATAGTAGGGTTGTCTAAAATAAGTAACTATAAACTAAAAAATAACGGAAATGGGAAGCAGCAAGAGCTAATCTTTCTGCCTTCCGGATTTGAGATATTCCTCTACAGCTTATTTTTTCGCCAGATCTACAAAAATATCCCAAAGTTCCTCATATGGAATAATCTCCCAATCTGCAATAATATAATTATTTTGTTTACGTAATTCTTCTATTTCAGACCAGTCTGCCTGCTGCATATTTTTATTATTAAAACCTGATTTTTCAGCCTTTAATAATAAGCTTAGAAACAAGTGGTTTCTTTTATAAGTATTATCATTTAAATACCGTGTCCTATAAACACGCAATGCATCCATTTTTGAAAAGATCAAATTATAATCTTTACGCGCTGCATTAAATAAAATTTCAATAACGCGAATTGCAAAGTTATAACCGGATTTATCTTTAGAATTTACAGGAACGTCATTTAAAAATTTGGGTAAACTGAATTTATAATCTCCTTTATTTAAATAACTATCCATGAATATCAGATAAGCATGGTATATTTTCCATTTTTCGGTTAATTCAGCAGCTTGTCTTTTATAAGACTTGTTTTCTAATACTTGTTCATATACACGATATGCTTCATCTATTTTATTATCTTGCAAATAGAGTTTATATTCTGTTTCTTTTAAGATATACCAATTCATGCTCGTTTCAGGAATTACAATTGTATCTGCATTATCTAACAACTGTAGTCCTTCATCAAATTTTTTATAATTCAAAAGTGCTTTCATCCTATATAACAATACAACCATCCTTCTGGTGTTTGTAATAATATTAGGATTTGATTTCATTAATTCTTCTGCTTCAGCACAAATTGAAAATATCATATCCAGATTATTATTATTTTCGTAAAATAAGAAAGCCAGATAAAAATAAAAGAAATCAATCTCGGGGTTATTTATTTCTTTTCTTAAAACATAAAATTTTTTAAGGTTTTGTTCTACATCTGTCATTAGTTCATTTGTGATTGGAATTGGTCTGTTAAAATCCACAGCAATCTTCATGTACAGATATTTTGCAAATTGTTCTTTATGTGCAATATCTATATATGATAAATATTTATTTTCCTCCTCGACAAGTGCTTTCTTGTCGCCTTTTAAACTATAATAGGATATGAGATAATATGAGTAGTTTTTAAGGATATCATAAAATTTATATTTTAATGCTTTAGGGTAATCTTCTTTTACCAATTCATACACTAATTTTGTGGTTCCTGATAAGTGGATAATAATTTCCAAAATATGATTATGAGTATGACATTCATAGAAGGCCTTACCTCTTTCATTATTAAATACCTCTTCTGTGTCAAATAATAATACACAACGCAAGATTTTAATTTTAAATCTTGATTTTAATTTCCTGAATTTTGAATCTTTTTCATCACTATTATATAAGTATCTAGCAGCAGAGATATCGTCAATTATCTCTCCATTTTCTAGTCCTTCGTATAATTTATAATATAAATTTGTATTATTTTGACTTAGAAATGTTTTATCAAAAACATCAATTTTAGATAATCTCTTTCTATTAACAATTTTTACCAATTCTTTTAATGCATCCATATTGTCACTTTTATCTGCTTATTAGAAGTATTAACTTACTATCTATAAACAAGTTGTAAGAATAAAGGCAATATAGCAATTAAATAATAAAGTCACAATATCAAAATGAATGCTATTGATATATATTACAATAAGTCTAATTTTATATCGTTAGCAGAATTTTTATTCTTAAATGAATTTTAATAATCTCCGATATTATCACTATTCATAGTCCCTGATTAAAACATTTAACCCGGATAAAATGATAAATTCTACAAAAAAAATATTTAATAAAAAAACCCAACATTAAAACCTTGTCACAAATAATGAAATAAAAACCCAACAAAACAACATATAACTGTATGATTTTCAATTTATTGAATATCATAAATCATAAATACCCTATTATATGAAGTGTCACAATAATGCTAAAAATGTAATATAAACATTGTGGATTATTCTCATATTTGTGTTAATAAAAAAACGCATTATGGGAATCATTATAACACTTTTATTAGCTTTTTCGAAAATTATTGATCCGACTGGAAATTTAACAATTGATCCGACTGGAAATAAAACAACTATAACGGCTTCTTACAATAAAACAATTGATCCAACGGGTAACAAAACAATTGATCCGACTGGAAATAAAACAATTGATCCGACTGGAAATAAAATAATTGATCCAACTGGAAACTAATCAATTGCACATTAATCAAGTTTTTTCTCCCCCACTATAAATAATAAATAGTTAGTAGTTTAGTTCTTACACAGAGTGGTTTCGCCACTCTGTATTTTTTTGTCTAAAATCGAGATTAGACTAAACATATGGATGCCTGAGAAATCCTAACACACTAATAGCCTGATATAATAAAAATAAAAACTTATATGGGAATCTGCACAGAAGTTCCAATCATATTGGAAGTAGCTTTTGCTAATAATTTATTTTCTGAATTGAATAATTCTGCTTTTACGTGCAGCACGGTCTTCCCGGCGCGAACAATAGTTCCTTCACCTGTAACAGTATCTCCCGCTTTCGCCGGATTCAGGTAATCTACATTCATATTAATAGTGGCATATCCATTGGGCCTGCCTAATGTAAAACTTGCAGCACCCATTACTTCGTCTAAAATAGTAGCCATAATACCTCCGTGCATAATGCCAATAGGATTAAGCATATACTTTTCAACATTAAAACTCATTTTCACGTGACCTTCATTCACTTCTATCACCTGTGCTTTCAGCCAATCCATTAAAGGATAATCAAACTGCCATTTGTTTTTCCCTATCTGACTTCTGAAAAATTCTATTCTTGAGTTCATTTGATGAGATTGTAAGATTTTAGATGGGATGTGGATTACACCACTACCTCATCCCTGTTGAATTCTGAGGTAAGGTGAAAATGAATATCCGGATAATCTTGTTGTGTCAAACGTAAAATCCATTCAGAACTTGACAGAAACACCGGTTTTTCGTCTTTGTCAAATGCGATATAATTTGATTTTGTCCTGATAAATTCAGTCAACTTAGCTGTATTTTCAGTGGTCAGCCAGCAAGCTTTATAATATTGTAATGGTTTAAACTGGCAGGATGCTCCGTATTCATGTAACAATCTGTACTGAATTACCTCAAACTGCAGTTCGCCTACCGTGCCTACTATTTTTGCTTGTGTTGCATTTACCGTAAATAATTGCGCCACACCTTCTTCTGTCAGCTGGCGGATACCTTTTTCCAATTGTTTGGTTTTCATCGGATCCGTATTCACCATTTCTTTGAAAATCTCCGGTGAGAAATTAGGAATTCCTTTGAAATACATGTCTTCCCCTTCTGTCAATGTATCCCCAATCTTGAAATTTCCGGTATCATTCATACCAATCACATCGCCGGGATAAGCATCTTCCACAATACTTTTATCAGATGCCATAAATGTTACCGGATTACTGAATCGTAATTCTTTTTTTAATCGGGTATGATAGAAAAATTTATTGCGTTCAAACTTCCCTGAACACACCCGCAAGAAAGCAATCCTGCTTCTATGGTTAGGGTCGATATTCGCGTGAATCTTAAAAACAAAACCTGTCATTTTTTCTTCTGTAGGAATTACGACGCGTGTGTTTGTATTACGACCTCGCGGTGAAGGCGCAATACGTATAAAAGTTTCCAGCAACTCACGGACACCAAAATTATTGACTCCAGAGCCAAAGAATACCGGTGCTATCTCTCCACTTTTATACGTTGATTCATCAAATGATTCATATACACCGTCAATCAATTCTATATCTTCACGCAATTTAGCTGCATCACGTTCACCAAGTTGTTTATCTAATTCCGGATCATTTAAATTATCAATACTTACAAACTCTTCTTCTACTTTAGTTGATGATGCCCTGAATAAATTTAATTGGTGATCATACAAATTATACACTCCTTTAAATAATTTACCACCGCCAATAGGCCATGATAAAGGACGAACTTTAATGAATAATTTTTGTTCTAATTCATCCAGTAAATCAAACGGATCTTTTCCGTCCCGATCCATCTTATTAATAAAAACGATTACCGGTGTATTTCGCATGCGGCAAACTTCCATCAATCTTTCTGTTTGCATTTCGACACCTTTCACACAATCCACCACTAAAATAACGCTGTCAACTGCTGTTAATGTTCTATAAGTGTCTTCCGCAAAATCTTTGTGTCCCGGTGTATCTAATAAATTAATTAAAGTGTCCTGATATTCAAATGTCATAACAGATGTTGCCACAGAGATACCACGCTGTTTCTCTATTTCCATAAAATCTGAGGTAGCAGATTTTTTAATCTTATTGGATTTTACAGCGCCTGCTGTTTGAATAGCACCGCCATACAACAGAAACTTCTCTGTCAACGTGGTTTTACCTGCATCAGGATGGGAGATTATAGCAAATGTTTTTCTTCTATGTATTTCTTTTACAATGTCAGACATATTGCAAAAATACGCCGAATACCATAGTTAACAACATTTGCGATAAAAATTTAATTACGAATTAATAAGACACTTAAGACAAACGGATAATATCATTAAACTTGGAGAAGTCGACATAATTTTTATTATTATCACTTACTAATATCTGTTCAAATTTCGCATTCCAGATAATCTCTTCTTTTCGATAAGAGGTGTTTGTAAAAGTATCCTGGCTATAGGATTGGTCGTATACTTTTAGCTGAAGCATAAATTCTGGTTCGCTATGATCAAATTCTTCTTTTGTCATCTGAAAGAACGGGCTTTTATCGTCAATTAAATGCACAATAGTCCAGGATGTGGCGAAGAAAATAATTTCCTTTCTTTCCAGTTCCAGTTCAAAAAACTGACGTGCTGGATGTCCGTCGGAATCAACAATTAAAGAAGATATTAAACGCATCTCTGCGTTCTGTAACTGATGGTTCAGTTTATTTGCCAATCTGAACATGATGGCAAATCCATCTTTAAAAGGCGCAATAACACCGTTTTCAGAAAATAATATTTTAGGAATGGGTTTTGAAAACCGTCCGTATAACAAGCCTGTAACGATAGCAAAATATAAAACGCCGGAAAATGCATCTAATGCCGCGACAAAACTTGCGGGATTAGTAGCGGGATTTACACGTCCGTAACCTACAGTTGCAAATGTTTGCGATGAGAAGAAAAATAATTCGAAATATTTGCCAAAAGCAGAAGTTGCTTCAATTCCATGAAACTGATGGGTTCCTAAAATAAAATAATAAATGCAGGAATAAAATGTATTGTAAATAAAAAATCCTAAAAAAACAAAAGACAGGAATATAATCCACTTTGTATTAATCATCCAATGAAAAAAGCTGAATTGCTCAAAAACAGAAAGTCCCTTCCTGCTTACGTTAAAAGAACCGTCTTTATTTACAATACGTTGATTTTGTCCAACAACAGCTGCACCGAATCCAAATTCTTTTCCTTTTTGTCTTGCACGTTTAAACATTGCCATAATTACTACAAAGATGGTAATTTGTAAGAAATGTTGGTTATTTTTGTTTGAATTCGTTAAATTCAATTATTCAAAAAATATTATAGATGTCGAAAAGTTTTTACATAAAACTATTCTTTCTTTTTTTACTTGCAACAGATTTTTCTACTGCGAATGCAACACATATTGTTGGTGGTGTAATGAATTACCGGTATATCGGAAATGACAGATATGAAATCTCTTTGTTTGTTTACAGAGACTGCATAAACGGAGTTCCTCCATTAGATGACCCTGCACGCATCAGAATCTGGGATGGCGTTGCGGAAACTTTAGTAGGATTTTCAAAACCTTTTGATGACACTTTACCACTTATTCAACCAGATCCATGTGCAAGAATTGATAGTGGAGCAATTTGTGTAAACTGGACAAAATATTTAGATACACTAATTTTGCCACCGAATGATTTAGGATATACAATTTACTATCAGCGATGCTGCAGAAATAATACGATTCAAAATTTAACGTACGACTCGCGTGGTTATGGTGCTATGGATTGGGGTGCAACGTATACCATTAATATTCCGCCATCCGTCAACAATCAGCATATTCAGAATTCATCACCCGTTTTTGTAAATTATCCGCCTGTATATATTTGTGTAAACAAGCCAATTGTTTATGATAATCATGCAACAGATGCAAATGGCGATTCGTTGGTCTATCGATTATGTACTCCATATTCAGGCGCATTTCCATACGACCCTGTTAACAATCAGCCTTCGCCTGAAACACCACCTTTTGAAAATGTAATCTGGGATTCTTTATACAGTGAAAGTAATATGCTTGGTGGCGTTCCATTGGCAATAAATCCTGTAACGGGTTTATTAACCGGGACACCAAATACACTCGGTCAGTTTGTGGTGGGTATATGTGTAGATGAATATAGAAATGGTGAACTGTTGACACACACCACAAGAGATTTCCAGTTTAATATTATTGATTGCAATTTACAAATCGTCAGCAGCTTTTTTGCACCCACAGTGCAGTGTAATAATTTCACTGTAATTTTTCAAAATCAGAGTTCAGGCGCTACAGATTATAAATGGTATTTTGGTGATGGTGACTCATCTACTTTAGCAAATCCTACACATACGTATGCACAAGTAGGTATGTATACAGTTACTTTAGTTTCTTTAAATAGTATCACTAATACATGTCTTGCAAATTACTCTAAAACAATTTCTATTCAGTTTAAAAAGATAGAAGCTGACTTTAATGTAAATGTGGATGCATGTCTGCAGCGCGGTGATTTAATCAGATTCATTGACAGAAGTACGGACTCATTTAATGTAGCAAGCTGGCATTGGAATTTTTCCAATGGCGATTCTTCCAATCTGCAAAATCCTGTTTTATCTTATAATGGAACCGATACTTCTATCACTGCAACTTTATTAGTTACTTCCACAAATGGCTGTACTTCTACGATTACAAAAACAGTTAAGCTCTTCAAAAAGCCACCATACACATTAAATCATATTCTTACAAAATGCACCAATACAGGCGCCGCTCAATTGTCTTTAGTAATGGCCGGAAATAATATATTTTCCTGGTCTCCGGCTACTGCATTAAACAATCCAAATATTCAGAATCCGACAACAAATACGAATATAAATATCACCTATTATGTAACTATAAAAACTCCGTTGTCAAATGGTGATACATGTGTGCAGCGTGATAGTGTACAAGTGAAAACAATAAACACCGTACAAATAAACACTGGTGACACAACAAAAGTGTGTAATGATTCTGTAAGATTAAGTGTACCGCTTTCTGCAGGTCAGACTGTAATCTGGTCCACATCAAACAGCTTCTCACCAGTCATCGGAACAACAGCAAATATTAGTGTTTTGCAAACTGTTGAGTCTCAAAAATATTATGTAAAAATTATTGCGCAAGGCTGCGAAGCTATAGACAGTATTGTCGCTCTATACAGCAATATCATTCCGCAAATTAATTTGGCTGATAATATTCTGCAATGTTCTAACCTCATAAATTTAAATGCGACTATTGATTTTGCTGATAATGTTGTCTGGTCAACTTCAGCAACTTTTAATCCGGTTATCTCTACTGCAAATCCTTTAACGACAACACAAATTCCAAAGACAGTAAAATATTATATCAAAGCAAACTATCAAACGTGCAGCAATACAGATAGTATTAAAGTTACCGTGCAGGATACATTGCCTATTATATCTTTAGCTGATACCTTAAATATTTGCGGCGGCAATATCCGTATTACTTCTGTTGTACGAAAATTCACTTCATTAATATGGTCAACAGATCCAACATTTACAACTGTAATCGGAACCACACAAAATATTAATGTAATTCAAAGTACTCCTACACAAACTTATTACATCAAAGCATTTTACAGAAATTGTTTTGTGACAGATAGCGTTACAGTTAATTATAATGATACGGTTCCGACAATTCAATTAGAGGATAGTACTTTATTTTGCAGTAATACAATTACTGTGAGCGCAATTATAAATGATGCGTCTTCTATTATGTGGTCTGTGAATCCCGATTTTATTCCTATACTATCTATGCAATCTTCATTTACACTTACTCAGACAAATGCATTGCAAAAATATTATGTAAAAGCAGCTTATCGTTTTTGTTCAGTTACTGACAGCATCAGTGTTCGCACTCAAACCAACTTACCTCAGATTTCAGTAGAAGATTCTATTTATGTTTGTTCAGATTCTGTAAGGATACAAACACACATTATAAATTTTGATAGTATTATCTGGTCAACAAATCCGACTTTTGATATTGTAATTTCAAGAGATACAAATTTTGTTGCTGCACAATCTGAGTTCCAAAAATTGTACTACTTAAAAGTATACTATTCAGGATGTGAAATTACAGACAGTGTTCTTGTATTTTACAACGACAGCACGCCTGCTATCAGTTTATCATCACCGGGTCGATTTTGCTCAGATAGTGTTTTTGCTTATGCTTTTGTAGATTTTGCAACAGAAACAGAATGGTTTGACAGCAGAGATTTCTCTCATCTGATTGGCACCAATCTGACTTTACAAATCACTCAACCACAAGGGGAAAAATGGTACTACTTCAGAGCAAAATATAAATTCTGTTATGCAACAGACAGTATAAAATTAGAAAACCGTTCGATAAAATACTCCAAGCAGAACGCAGAAGTTTGTATGGGTGATAGTGTAACATTAAATTTAAATGTGCAGACAGCATCGCAATACACCGTCTTTTGGTATGTAAATAATGACACAATAGAAACTGATAATATTTCTACTATTAAAATTTTACCAAATATTTCTCAGCCAGTTTATTTCCACATTGATAATTTATATGGTTGTTCTGCAAGCGACAGTTTAAAAATAAATGTAAATCCACTGCCAGGTGTTGATGCAACAGTTGACAAACCTGTTATAAATATTGGCGAACAAGTTCAGTTAACTGCGACTCAAAATCAAACTTATTCTTACAATTGGTTTCCGGCTAATTTAGTTTCAAATGCTGCTATCTTTAATCCTACTTCTTCACCAACACAAACAATTTTATATACTGTCCTTATTAATGATAGAAATAACTGCAGCGCTCAGGATACTGTAAGTGTTCGTGTAGAAAATACCATTTGCGATAAATACAATATCTACATTCCGGATGCATTTACACCAAATGGCGATGGAATGAATGATGTATTTAATGTACGCACGTCCATACTAAAAAACATGCACCTGGAAGTATTTGACCGCTGGGGTCATAAGGTATTTGAAACTAATACGCTCTCCGATGGCTGGGATGGAACATACAAAGGACAGCCGGCACCGTTAGATTCCTATGGATATTATTTTACAGGAGAATGCTTACAAGGTGAAAAAATAAGTCTTAAAGGAAATGTAACTTTATTAAGATAATTCATATTTTCTTATTTTTATATTTGCGATTGCTTTTTTCCAATCACTAAATCTATTATCTTCATGATAGAAGTCTTAGGACAAACTATTTCCGGATTCATAAACCCTTAAAATTTAATATAAGATGTACACAATTACAATTGTAAAATCTATTTGTATATGAAAAAATTATTGCTGCTATTATTTGTTATATCAAGTTCATTTATTTATGGTAAAGTTGATATTGCACCAACAATCGATTATGTTAAAAATAACGGACAGTGGGAAAATCCTGTACTATATAAAGCAGACTTACATGGCGGTTGGGTTTTTTTAGAAAAAAATTCACTTACTTTTAAATTTATAAATAATAAACACCATCATCCTTCTGAAGAAAAAAATCTACCTGTAAAAGGTCACGTATATAAAATAAACTGGCTCAATGCAAATCCCAATACAAAAATTACGGAAACAGATAAACAACCTTATTACAATAATTATTTTATAGGAAACGATGCCAGTAAATGGCATTCCAATGTTGGAAACTACAGAACCGTACACTACAATAATATTTATCCGAATATCGATTTCAAAATATACAGCGAAGCTTCTACCATGAAATCAGATTATATTATTCATAAGAACGGAAATGCAGAAGATTTAAAATTTCAGTATGATGGTGTTGATGCGATTTCTGTAGAAAATAATGGTAAATTAAGAATCACGACATCTATAAATACAATCTATGAATTAAAGCCATATGCTTATCAAACTATCAACGGACGCCAACACGAGGTCGCATGTAATTATCAGTTAAATAATTCTGTGCTGACTTTTCAGTTTCCAAAAGGGTATAATGAAAACATTGATTTAGTCATCGACCCCACTTTAGTTTTTTCATCCTATTCAGGAAGTTTCTCTGACAACTGGGGTTCTTCTGCCACACATGACAATGCAGGAAATATGTTTCTGGGTGGCATTGCATTAGGCTCTTCTTACCCAACAACTACAGGGGCTTTCCAGACAGACTTTGGCGGCGGTTCCGGTTCCGAACCATCAGATATTGCTATTACAAAATTTAATGCAACAGGAACTGCAAAATTATATTCTACCTACCTAGGCGGCAGTTCCAATGAATTACTGGCAAGCTTAATTTGCACACCTAATAATGAATTGATTGCTGTATTAACAACAAGTTCTACAGATTTCCCTACAACAGCCACCGCATATGATAAAACATTTAACGGCGGTAAAGACACAATTGCATATGAAATTAGATTACCTAATGGGTCCGATATGGCTATTACAAAATTTAATGCAGCAGGTTCTGCATTAATTGGTTCTACATACTTAGGCGGTTTAGGAAATGATGGTATCAATATTAATCCCGCTACGGCATACAACTATGGTGATGAATCCAGAAGTGATGTAGGTCTGGATAATGCAGGGAATATATACGTGACTTCAACAACAACATCTACTAATTTACCGGGCACAGCAGGAAAAGCTCAGGCGGCTAACGGCGGCGGCGCATCGGACGGAATGCTCGCAAAATTTAATTCGGATCTGTCATCGTTAAACTGGGCAACTTATTTTGGCGGCTCAGGGGCAGATGCTTCTTACAATATGGCAATAGATAAAAACAATAATATTTTTATCTGCGGCGGAACTACCAGTACAAATATTCCGGGAAGAGCAAATGGATTGAATACAACATTCAAAGGCGGTACCGCTGATGGCTTTGTTGCAAAATTTGACAATAACGGAAACAGTATATTAGTTTCAACTTATCTCGGTACAAGCGCTTATGACCAGGCATTTCTTATGGACTTAGATAATGCTGGCAACGTATGTATTTTTGGTCAGACATTAGGTGCTTATCCTGTTACTGCCGGTGTTTATTCAAATACCGGTGCTGCACAATTTATTCATAAATTAAATAACTCATTAAACACTACTTCTTTTTCTACAGTATTCGGAAGTTTAAACAGCAATGAAATTAATATTACACCAACTGCATTACTCGTTGACCTTTGTGGAAATATTTATGCGGTAGGCTGGGGTGGAAATGTAAATTACAGAGGAGTAACAAATGGAATGGCTGTTACCGGAGATGCATATAAAAGTACTACCGACGGAAGTGATTTTTATCTGATTAATTTTAATTCAAATGCTACCAGCCTTAAGTACGCAACTTACTTCGGTGAAGATGGTGGTGTTGGAGATCATGTAGATGGCGGCACCAGCAGATTTGATAAAAACGGTATCGTGTATGAAGCAGTTTGTGCGAGTTGTGGTGCTACAAATGGTTTTCCAGTTACTTCTGGAGTTATCGGACCAACTAACAATTCTAACAATTGCAATATGGCCGGTTTTAAATTCAGATTCGATTTAACAGCATTGCAAGTCATTACAGCAACTGCAACACCTCCTAATGGTTGCGCACCGTTAAATGTAAGTTTTAACTACACTGCTACACAGCCGGGCACACAATGGTTTTGGGATTTTGGTGATGGCACAACTTCAACTAATCAATTTCCAAATCATATTTATACTACTGGCGGAACTTATACTGTACGTTTTATAATAAGGGATCCTGCTAATTGTAATCCAGTTGATTCAACAACATTAACTGTAACTGTAGGATCAAAAAAAACAAGTACTTTAAACAGAATAATTTGTCAGGGGCAAACCGTAAGTGTAGGCAATCAGACATTTTCTACAACCGGTACATTTAATGTAAATTTTCAGACAGGGAGCGGTTGTGATTCTGTTGTCACATTAAATTTAACTGTGACCAATAGAATAATAAACAACACCAGCAGAGTAATTTGTCCGAGCCAAAGTGTAACTGTAGGAACTCATACATATACACAAACCGGAAATTATTCTGACACACTTCGTTCTGTTGGCGGTTGTGATTCAATAGTAAACTTAAATCTGATTGTAAATCCGAATAAAACAAGTAATGTGTCAAGAGTTGTTTGTCAGGGACAATCAGTAACAATCGGCAATCAGACATTTTCTACCACAGGAAATTTTTCTGTAACAATCCGAAGTGCACAAGGATGTGATTCTACAATCAATTTATCTCTGACTGTAAATCCAACAAAATCATCAAACATTACAAGAACTATTTGTCAGGGACAATCGGTAACAATCGGTAATCAAACCTTTTCTGCATCGGGAAATTTCTCAGTCACTTTACAAAGCTCAAAAAACTGTGACAGCATCGTCAATCTTACGCTGATAGTGATTCGAACCACTACAACAAATTTATCAAGAATAATTTGTCAGGGCGAATCCGTTACCATAGGCAATCAGACATTTTCTACGGCAGGAAATTATGCAGTGACCTTGCAAAGCGCACAAGGTTGTGATAGTATAATAAATCTTTCTTTAGTTGTAAATCCTACAAAAACTACCGGATTAAATTATACCGTTTGCACCGGAACTATTATTACAATTGGTGGCCAACAATTTTCTGCAACAGGAAATTATTCTGTAACATTACGAACATCTTCGGGATGTGATAGTATTGTAAATCTTAATTTAATGGAGAAAGATACATTAACAAAAGACATAAGCAGAACAATTTGTTTAGGTCAGAATTTTTCAATCGGAAATCAAACATTTAATCAGGCGGGAAATTATTCTGTAAACTTACGTGCTGTTGCAGGATGTGATAGTGTGGTAAATTTATCTTTAACAGTTTTAGATACTGCAAGAGAAAATATAAGCAGAACAATTTGTGAAGGTGACAGTATTACTATTGCATCACAAATATTTAAAACAGAAGGAAACTATTCAATTTCATTGCCCTCTTCAATTAGTTGTGACAGTTTGATAAATCTATCTTTAACCGTGATAGCAAAAAAATCCACTGACGTCAGACAAGAAATTTGCCAGGGACAATTTGTTTCTATCGGAAATCAAACATTTAATCAGACAGGAAATTATGCTATAAAATTAATGTCTTCTTTGGGTTGTGACAGCATTGTAACTCTTACATTGATTGTAAATCCATTACCTGTTATTGATGCAGTTTCTGACAGATCCTCTGCATTATCAACGCAACAAATCCAATTAAACGTAACAACATCGGAAACTTTATCTTATAATTGGACACCCGTAAATTTAGTGAGTAACGCCTTGATACAAAATCCTACTGCATTTATTACAAGTCCTACTTGGTTTGTGATAACTGCAATTAATGAAACAACACAATGCCGTGTTACAGATTCTGTTTTTGTTAACCTCGAATATCTGCCTTGTACTAAAGAAAATATTTTTATTCCAAACGCATTTACACCAAATAGTGATGGCATAAACGACAAGTTTTTTATCCGAACAACGATTTTAAAAACCATGCATCTTGAAATATATAATAGATGGGGCAACAAAGTGTTTGAAACTGATACAATTACAGATGGCTGGGATGGTATATATAAAGGACAGCCCGCACCTTTAGAATCTTACGGTTACTACTTAAAAGGTGAATGTTTACAAGGTGGAGAAATTGTTGTAAAAGGTAATTTAACACTTTTTAAATAAATATCAACATTTCGTTTTTTATTGAGATATATCAACTATATTTGTATCCTCTTACAGGTCGTATTAATTTATGGGAGCTAGACTAGATACGAAAACCCAATATTTATTATTTAATAAAAACTTTGATGAATAGTAGAACTATATTCTCTATACGTTATATTAATTTATATTTAATTTTAAGCTTTATGAAAAAAAGATTATTTACATTATTTATCATTCTAAGTTCTTTTTGTTTCGCAAATAAAATTTTTGCACAAGATGCTATTACAAGAACAGCCTCAAATGACGCAGCCACTGCTTATTTAAGAAATACAGTTATTACAATCGGTAACAAAAATTTTGACTACAGAATTTTAAAACATTATTCTGAACAAGAATTAAATAATATGTCTGAACTTAAACGTAATCAGGTTTACTTTATCAATACACAATCTTATCATGTTTTAGATTTGGCAAATTGTCCTACCCTAAAAGAGTCAGATATTGATGTATCAAAACTTGAAGTGTTTCGTAAAGAAAACACTAAAACAACAGTATTGTACGGAAATGACTGCAAAGTAAGTGTAGAACTGATTTCACAAAGTGAAATGCAGGAATTAATGGAAGTACTAAATAATACAACTAAATAAAAGCCAACCTATGAGAAATAAAATTTTACTGTTTAGCGCATTTATATTGATTTTAATGGGAAGTTCATATGGTCAGAATTATGAATTTAATTCCCTTGGTAACGCTTCTTCAACAACTACATGTAAAGGAACTTTCACAGCTTCTGGTGCATATCAGGGTACCGGCACATACAATAATAGTACAACTAAAACAGTTACATTCTGTTCAGGTACAGTAGGTGTTCCAATCAGAATCAGTTTTATAGACTGGAGTCTTGAATCTGGATTTGACTACCTTCGTATTTATGACGGCACGGGTACAGGAGGAACATTACTTGGAACCATTAACGGAACCAGTGATATATATACTTCAGGTGCTTTATATTTTACATCTACAGGCACTTGTTTAACTGTACAGCTCACTTCAGATGGTTCGGTAACAGGTTACTGGGATGCAATTATAGGTTGTCAGCCGCAAAATTGCGGAACAAACTTACCGGCAAATGATTTCTGCGGTTCAGCACCACAAATATGTGACTTAAATGGTTATTGCGGAAACACAAGCGGATGGTATACACGTGACAACGGACAAATAGATAATGCTGTTGGAAATGCACAGTTTTGTGGTTCCATAGAAAATAACTCCTGGTTAACATTTGTTGCTTCGGCTACCACTGCCACACTTAACCTGAATTCTGCTAATTGTGCGATTGCCGGATCAGGTATTCAGGCAGAAGTATTCAGTACAACCAACTGTTCTACTTTTACGTCAAAATCTAATTGTGTAAGTCAGGGAACAACGAATGGTGCATTTACATTGACTGCTACAGCTTTAACTGTTGGGACCAGATATTATGTAATGATTGATGGCTTCGCAGGAAATATTTGTGATTATACTGTTACTGCAAATACAGGTGTTCAGGTATTGTCATTTACTACATCAGCTAGTAATAATGAAATTTGTGAAGGCGGTACAGCAACAATAACAGTAAATGGTGCAGCAGTTGGTTCTACTTTTAGTTGGACAGCTTCTCCTGCAGGAAGTATTATTGGATCTACTACAGGTTCAAGTATTACTGTAAATCCGACTGTTACCACTACATATTCTGTTGTAGTAACTCAACCTAACGGATGTTTGACTCAAACAGAAACATTTACATTAGTAGTAAATTCTAAAAAAACAAGTACCGTTAATGCAACTATTTGTCAGGGACAATCTTATACTGTCTGTGGTCAAAGCTATAATACAAATGGAACTTTTACAAAATTATGTACATCTTCTAAAGGTTGTGACTCAACTGTAACATTGAATCTTACAGTAACACCGAATACAACGCCGACATTCACTCAGCTCGGACCTTATTGTGTCGGTGCAACGCCGGGTACTTTACCTACAACTTCTAATAATGGCATTACTGGTACCTGGAATCCTGCAACTATCAGCACAGCTACAGCGGGAACTATTACTTATACCTTTACACCTACTGCTGGTCAGTGTGGTACTACTGCTACTATGGCAGTCGTAGTAAACGCTAATATTACTCCGACGTTTACGCAACTCGGACCTTATTGTGTGGGTGCAACTCCTGGTACTTTACCTACAACTTCTAATAATGGCATTACTGGTACCTGGAATCCTGCAACTATCAGCACAGCTAC
>JAYVPA010000166.1:0-16488 GCA_043757615.1 Sphingobacteriales bacterium
TACTCCTACTGTCGGTTTCGCTTTCACTCGGATAGATTTCGTAGCTGCTGCACTTGCATTACCTGATTTATAGGCTACTAAGCTTATGATATAAGTACCCGGTGTGCTGAAGGTCGGGGTTACCGTAGTCGTTGAAGTCGATGTACCCGGTACGCCACCAGCTATCGTCCAGCGTACTGAATCCGGTGATCCCGCACTCGCCGTAGATGTATTCGTAAACGTTAAACTACCTCCCGCACATACCGTCGTATCACTCGAAGTGAAACTCGCTGTCGCTGTCGGGGTCGTGTTTGCAGTGGATAAATTGATATTGTCTATATAAATTGTATGTCCATAATCTCCATAGTTTCTGAAGATGATCTGAATATTTGGTTTGTTTAAATATGCGGCAGGAATTCCAACAGAATCAGTTCTCCATTGATTGGCCGCAGGATAAAACTCATCGCCTTGTCCCGGCATTACCGTTGCTAAAATGCTATCTCCCTTTCTGTATAATCTTTGAGTAGTAGATTGGCAATTATCTGTAATCAATACTTCTAATGTGTCCCATAAATGCTCATCAGGACCACCTGTCGTTAATGGTCCATAATATGGTGCATGAGAAACATCAAATTTTAAGTAGGCAGATGTAACTCCCGTTAAATTTATCTTAGAGGTCATGATATCGTCTTTCTGAAAACGTCCGTCAAGACTCGTATTGTCAAAACGCATACACTGGTTACCTACTCCATATGCACTATACCCGCTAATTATGTCCCAGTTAATAGCTGCATTACCATTTCTGTTAACAAAATCCCATCCTAATGGAGGAAAAGATCCTTCAAACCCTTCAATTAAAGGGAAAGTTCCGGTTCCAACTATAGAAACAGTTATTTGTTTAGTAACAGAATTAGATCCTCTTGCATTTGTAGCTGTCAATGTTACAGCATGTAAACCGGATGTAGTAAATACTATTCCTGTTGGATTTTTTGCAGTTGAAGTTGCAGGTGTTCCGCCTGCAAATGTCCAGCTCCATGACGTTGGTGCAAAAAGGGATTTATCTGTAAAACTAAAAGACTTAGTAGTTGCACATAAAGCACCGTTTGCCTGCAAAGACGTGAAGTTAGCAGACGGTTTTTGCTTAACAGTATCACAAACAGGAGATAAAGGAATATTTTTTCTGAAATCTCCGAATTGCATTGTTGTCTGGAACCTTGCTGATTGATCATTTGTAAACATCGCCATACAGTTATCATCTGTATAGTCCATAAAGTTAACATACATATCACCGTTTGTTGTATTTCCGCATGTTTTGTGTGGATAAGCAGGACAACCATAATTTGCTGCTTGTGCAGTAGGCGTATCATTTACATAATCCGTTGCACAACTGTCATCTCCCCAAATATGTCTTAATCCTAACCAATGGCCAATTTCATGAGTAGCAGTTCTTCCTTTTGTACCAATAGCAGAGCCTACATTTCCAAAATAATTAGAACGGCAAACAAAACCGTCATTCGTTTCATCGCCCGCACCGGTAGGCATACCACCTAAACCTGTAAGTCCCGGAAAAGTTGAATAACCTAATATTGTACCTCCTGTACCAGTGCTTTGAATACCCGGAACTACCCATACATTTAAATAATAATTTGGGTTCCAAATTGTAGAAGACTTAATTGTTCCATCTATAAGTGTTCTCGCCCAACCTGTTGTACCCGGATTCCCCCAGCCTCTTGTTTGAGCATTAAGTCTCTCAATTCCGGGTTCTGTAAGGATATTATTGTTTGGATCTAATTTCGCCAAACAAAATGTAATATTAGAATTTGCCTTTACAGCTGCAAACGGAGCTGGTATAGTAGCAATATTATAACCGTTACCTGCATAATCATTGTTAAGAACTGTAATTTGTGATTGTACCTGAGCTGAAGAAATATTCTGAGCTGTGCTCCAATAGCAAATATGTACGATAACAGGAATTACATACGTTGTAAGCTCTTGTCTTCCATTAATTTGCGCGTTAAGTCGTTGGTTACTGATTATTCTCTGTAATTGGTTTTCCCATTCAACACTTGGAGCTACTGAACCACACCAGCCATTTTGTTTGGTTTTGTCTACGGAAAAAACTTTTACATTCGAAAAAATCAATAAAAATGTAAAAAAGACGAGTAAATTATTTTTCATAAATTGTTAATTTTCAGTCCAAATATAAGCTAATAGTTAAATAAAATGAAAGAATCTACAGTAATTAACATTATATTCATTCAAAAAATAAAATAATCTTGTAAAACAGTTTAATGAATCATTTACAACATGAAACTTCACCTTATTTACTACAACATAAGTCCAATCCTGTAGATTGGTTTCCATGGAATAACGTTGCATTACAAAAAGCAAATCAAGAGAATAAATTACTTATTATTTCTGTCGGATATGCAGCTTGTCACTGGTGTCATGTAATGGAACATGAAAGCTTTGAAGACGATACTGTAGCTGAAGTAATGAATAATTTTTTCGTTTCCATTAAAGTTGACAGAGAAGAACGGCCTGACATTGACCAGATTTATATGAATGCCGCCATGATAACAAGCGGACATGGCGGATGGCCTTTAAATGTAATTGCATTGCCGAATGGACAACCTGTTTTTGCAGGCACTTATTTCCCCAAACAAAACTGGATAAAACTGTTATTGTACTTTAAAGATATATATAAAACCGAAACACAAAAACTAACAGACCAGGCAGAAAGAATCACACAAGGATTACATCAAATAGAACATATTCCGTTATTCAAAAATGAACGGATTATTGAGGAGAAACAGTTGGATATTATATGGCAAAACTGGTATGATAAAATTGATTATGAATTTGGCGGACGTATTGGCGCACCGAAATTTATGATGCCTAATAATTATGATTATTTGCTGCGTTATTTTTATCACACCAAAAAAAAAGCCGTAGGAAATGCTATTAAAATTACACTCAAAAAAATGGCTTTCGGGGGCTTACATGATGTGCTTGGCGGTGGCTTTGCAAGATATAGTGTAGATGCTCAATGGAAAGTACCCCACTTCGAAAAAATGCTGTACGATAATGGTCAGCTATTAAGCATTTATGCACAAGCATATCAACTTACGAAAAGACCGATGTATAAAAATGTTTGTGATAAAATGCTTGGCTGGATAGAACGTGAAATGACGGATGAAAGCGGCGGCATTTATTCCTCCCTGGATGCAGACAGTGAAGGCGTAGAAGGCAAATTTTATTGCTGGACAGAAGATGAATTAAAAACAATTTTAAAAGATGATTTTGATTTTACAGCTGATATTTACAATATTGAAAAAGAAGGAAATTTTGAACATAGCATGAATGTTTTATTTCGTACACAAGATCATGAATATTTTACAGAAAAATACAATCTCACTAATGAAGATTTTCATGAAAAACTAAACATCATTCATCAGTTATTACTGAAAGAAAGAACAAAAAAAATAAGACCAGGAACCGATGATAAAATACTCACAGAATGGAATGCAATAATCATAAAAGGTTTGTGTGATGCATACAAAGCGTTTGGTGATGAAAGTTATTTAAACAAAGCAATTTCTATTGCTGATTTCATTTTACAACATTGCAAAAAAGCTGACTATCGGTTAGACAGAAATTATAAAAATGAAAAATCTACCATTAATGGCTTTCTGCAGGATTATGCGTTCCTTATTGAAGCATTGATAGCCTTACATCAGGTTAGCCTGAAAGAAAAATACCTTACAGATGCACTGCATTTTACTGAATATGGTTTACAGCATTTCTACAATGAAACAAACGGCATGTTTTATATAACCTCTGATTTAGATGCAAAATTAATTACACGATGCACAGATAGCAGCGATAATGTGATTCCCGCAGGCAATTCTACGATGGCAAAGAATCTGTTTTTATTAAGCAAGTATTTTGATAAACCGGAATATGAACAAATGAGTCTGACAATGCTGAATAATGTATTGGATGATATTATAAAAAATCCGCCTTATTATTCTAACTGGGCAATCGTATTGGATATGCATTTACATCTCCATAAAGAGCTGGTAGTAATTGGCAGTAACGCTAAAGAAAAAATAAAAAAAATAAATGCACTTTATTTGCCGGATATATTAATTACAGGTGCAACCAAAGCAAGTAATCTGCCTTTATTGAAAGACAGATATATTGAAGGAAAAACATTGTTTTATGTTTGCAAAAATAAAAGCTGTGAGTTACCCGTTGAAGATATGGATGAAATAATTAATAATTTGCAACAATAAAATTCAGCAAGATTTTTCACTTTATTCGAAATGACAAAATAGGTATGAAGATTCTCATTACAGGTATAACAGGCTTAATCGGTAATCATCTGATGCAGGTATTGCTAAAAAATGGATTTACTGATATTCGCGGAAATTATTTTTCTAACAGAAATCTGGATGAATATACTTCTAAAAATATTGAAATGATTCAGGCAGATATTGCCGATGAGAAAACTTTGAAAAATATTACTGTAGATTGTGAGGTTATTGTACATGCCGCAGCTCGAGTAATAGATTTTGGGACAAAAAAACAATTTTACGAAGCGCATTATGATGCCACACATTTTTTATTGAAAGACGCTAAACAAAATAATGTCAAGCATTTTATTTATATAAGTTCAGTTGGCGTAGCTAGTGGAATTGACAGAAATAAAATCATTCCGGATGAAACCACTTCATTAGTAAAAACCGGAGTTTATTATGATGATGCAAAAATCGACACGGAAATTTTAGTAAAAGAATTCTGCAAAGAAAATAATATCATTTACACCATCATTCGTCCTTCTGCGGTAATCGGTAAAGGCAGCGTCTGGGTTACAGAACCACTGAAAAGAATTGACACTCCTATTGGTTTAAAGCTGATTGATAATGGCAGACAACCTGCCTGTCTAATTGATGCAGAAAACTTAGCACATGGTATTTTTCTTTGTATCACAAAAAATGCTGCACAAAATCAGACCTATTTTTTTATGGATGATTGGGATGTTTCATGGAAACAATATTTTACGAAGTTAGCCGCAATGAAAAACAAAACCGTTGGTAGTTCTATCCCCTACTGGCTGGCATACTCTGTTGCATCTGCAGCAGAAAAAATATTTCCATTATTTGGAAAAAATCCTCCATTAGCAAAAAAATCTGTACAGGCAACTGGTAAAAACCGAACCGTATGTACACAAAAAGCAAGAACAGAACTAGGATGGAAATCTGAAATTTCATACGAAGAATCTATGAGAAGAATTAAGGAGAGTTTGAAATAGATTATTGGTTTAACTTCAGAATTTTATCCTGTATTTCTTTAGTGTTCCAATGAATATCATCATCCATTTTCACATCCACTACTTCACCTTTTTTATTTAATAAATAGGTAGTCGGAAATTTGCGAAGCCCAATTTCTTTTAATGTCTTTTCGCTTCTGTAAAATGGCAAATCGATTCTTAAATAATTCCTTACCTGGTTACTTATTTCAAAAGTTTCATCAGTAATAATTATTATTTTTAACTGATCGCCTGTTTTCTTTTGTAACTCCATTAACTCCGGTAATTCAAGTCTGCAATCTTTGCACCATGATTGAAAATAAGACACTATCAATACTTTTCCTTTGAAATCTTTAAATGATACCAGGTTATTGTGTTCATCAATTAAAGCTGATTTATTAAAAGGATCTTTGGGCGCAGTTTTTCCACTGAACACTACAAAGTACAATACGTTTGCAAACACAATTATCAAAAAAACCGGCACAAATATTCTTTTCATGGAGTAAATATAAGGTTTATTAATTGCTGTGCGTTTTTCAAATTGTTATACTTTTCCGACAAAACAGTTTTTCTTGTTGTTATGTCTTCTTCAGTAAATAATTGCTCCATTATATTATCTACAACAGTTGCAAATTCAGCAAGTTCAGGAACAATACAAAGCGTATCCAGATTGCTGCCGTTTAATGCATATTCATTGCTTATGACAAAACGTGTTTTAAATAATGAATTAATCAGTTTTAATTTTACACCCGACGGATTTTTCGCCATTGCCAGACAGATGTGAGCATTTTCCATCAACTCATTTAAAACCTGATTTGTCGGATTGGAAATTAATTGCACATTGGTTTTATCCTTTACAAAATCTGTTAATGATTTATCCGGATTTTTTCCCGAAATAATAATCCGGTGTTTACAATCTTTCAATTCATTTTGCAGCAAATCCAGTATAATCTGATAATTATCCAGCAATGATAAATTACCGTGATACAAAATATAATTTCCTTTTCCTCCTTTACAGCTTACAGTTTCATTTTCATGAAATACAAATTCCAGACTTGTTTTATCCGGAAATTTATCTTCGTAATATTCAAAATCGGTCTGTGATAAACACGACAAAGCATCCGCATTTGCTAAATACTTGTCATATTTTCTCAGTTTTTTATATTCCAAAAAATAAAATAGTTTTTCTTTAGCGGTGAAACTTGAATGAAATAAAATACTGTAATAAATCCACTCAATATTATGCAGACGAACAACTTTCTTTCTTTCTTTTAATGTAGGATGATTTAAGAAACCTGTAGAATGTGTGCCATCAAATAAAATCGGGAAATTATTATCTGCTAAATTATGCAAGAGCTTTTCCTGCATTCTTGATTTCACGATAAACGGAAAATTTGAAAACATATATTTCAGACTTCGCTTGCGTTCGTAGTAATAAACTTTCTCGCAGTATTTTTCAATCTCTTCTTGTTCTTTTCTATCACCATATACAAAACAATGCAAATAAATTTTGATACCAAGCTCATGCAATGCCTTCAGTTTATAAAATTCTTCTATCGCGCCTCCGTAGTCAGCAGGAAATGGCACATCGAAACAAATGATGTTTAGAAATTGAGACTTGGGATTTGAGATTTGAGATTGCATTATTAATCGTTCATCGTTAATCGTTCATAAATCTGCAGCAGTTTTTGTTCTTCTTTCTCCCAGCACAATTCATTCCTGTATTTGAGACAATTTTTCTGCAGTTCAAGATATAATTCTTTATCTGACAATAATCTTTTAATTGCATCCGAAATATTGTCTATAGTTAGTTTCTCAACCACTAATCCAATATTATACTGTTTATTCAGTTCAATATATTCAGGAAAACCGATCATGATTTGCGGACTACCGGCTTGAATATAATCAAACGTTTTATTGCCTAATGAATAGTAATAACTCAAGCCGCGGTTCTCGAGCAAATTAATACCTATATAAGCTTGCTCTGTAATTTGTTTAAGTTTATCGGGAGTCAGTTTACCTAATAACTTTACTTTGTTTTCTAAATTCAATTCTTTGATGCTGTCTTTAATATGCAGCATCTCATCACCATCACCCACAATATGAAATTCTGTATTTTCAATTTTCAGCATAACTAATAACATTTCATTTAAACCTCTTCCAACATTTACAGCCCCTTGGTATAAAAGAATTTTAGAGTTATTAGATTTTAGTATTGCAGAATTATTTTTTACAGGTAAATTTCTTACCAATTTACAGTCTGTTTTATATTTTTTATTGAAAATCTGCGCAATAGAATTTGTTACCGTATACATGGCATCTGTTTTCGGTACAAACAATTTTTCAATTCTATACCAGACGGATTGTTTGAATGTCCTACCAATCAATTCAGGACTTTCCGGAAAATATTCATGTGCATCATACACCACTTTCTTATTTTTCAGTTTTGCTGACAATACCGCTGCGGGCAATGTATCTAAATCACAACCGCAGACAATATCAAAGTCACTAAACAGCAGAAAGAAAAATAAACGCATATTAAATTCTGCATAAAACGCAACTCCTTTATTAAAAAAACAAGTAAGTCTTATTTGTTTGTAGGATTGGTTTGAAACAAATTTTGAATCTCTTAAAACTCTTCCAACCAATTGCACTGAAAAACCATTTTTCTGTAACGATGAACAAATACGCTGCATACGCTGGTCATAAACCAAGTCATTTGTAACAGTAAGTATAATCCGTTTAGACACTTTTTAATTCATTTTTATCGTTTACCTGAAGTAATTTTTCATCCAGCATAAATCTTATTACTTCTTTGTATAACCGGCTCGCAAAATGCGCATTTTTAGGCAATAAATCTTCTGTTTTAACCCAGGTGTTATTTGTTTTTTGCAAAATATAATTTTTGGCTTTTTCAAAATTTTTGTTTAATTCCTGTTTCTTTTGTTCTTCCAGGCAAATATCACATCTGCCGCATTTCAGCACATCTGTTTCACCAAAATAAGTACATATATTGATTTGTCTACAGATTGATTGCTGCTCAATAAAATTAATCATAGCCTGTAATTGTTCCTGTATTGCTTTTTTCCGCTGATTGATATGCTGCACATTGATGTATAAATTATTTTCATGCATTCGCTCCGTCAGCAGCATAATGGTTGGTTTATCATTTGCCGGAACATACGTCAGGATTTTATTTTTGTACAAATCTTTCAGCTGTTTCACTAATTCACTTTCTGTTATTTGCAATTGCTTTGCTAATTGAGATTCACTGATTTTTGTATAATGATCCATGATTCCACCATACGAACGCAGCAATGATTTAATCAATAATGCATAGGAAGAATTTGCTACTTCAAACTTGTACAACTCTATTTTATCTACCTTAAAAATTACGCGCGATGGCAACATAACCCCTTCACTCATTTGCAAATAATTCTCCTGTTCTAAAATTTTCAGGCTATTATAAACAACACCTGCATCCAGTTTAAATTGTTTTGCAAAATACAGGAGGTCGAAATTAAAAGTAAGCATCTTGCCGCTTTCTACAGCAATACCTAAATGGTTACAAATAGCATTGTAAACATTTTTTACCATTTCCACCGGTGGAAATTTCTGTTCAATTGTTTCTTTTAATTTATCAATATCAGGCTGATTATACAACAATGCTGCATAAGCTAATTTTCCATCGCGGCCTGCCCGCCCAGCCTCCTGATAATAGGCTTCCAGGCTTTCCGGCACATCCATATGTATCACAAAGCGAACATCAGATTTATCAATACCCATTCCAAACGCATTCGTGCAAACAATCACATCAGTTTTATTTTTTATCCAATTGTCTTGTTTTGTACTTCGTTCCTTTGTCTTTAATCCCGCATGATAAAAATCTGCGCTTATATTATTCTGGATAAGATATTCAGCAATGTCTTTCGTTTTATTTCTGTTGCGTACATAGACAATTCCGCTGCCTTTTACTTTTTGAATAATCTCTACCAGTTTCGGGTATTTTGCATCCTCTCTCCTGACTACAAAACTTAAATTTTCACGCACAAAAGATTTCTTAAAAACTGAACATTTTTTAAGCAACAATTTATCAATAATATCTTTCTGAACTATTGTTGTAGCCGATGCAGTCAATGCCAAGACCGGAACTTTTGGATGATATTTTCTGATTTCAGCAATCTCTAAATACGGCGGACGAAAATCATAACCCCATTGAGAAACACAATGTGCTTCATCCACCGCAATCAGATTTACGTTCATCAATTTAAAACGTTCAATAAATATTTCCGTCTTTAATCTCTCAGGTGACACATACAAAAATTTATAGTATCCAAACTGACAATTATCTAATATTACATCAATCTCATGAAATGACAACCCTGAAAAAATTGCCGCTGCTTTTACCTCTTTATTTTTAAGTTGTGAAACCTGATCTTTCATCAAGGCAATCAATGGCGAAACCACTACACAAATACCTTCCTGCATCAATGCAGGAACCTGAAAGCAAACTGATTTTCCGCCGCCTGTCGGTAATAAAGCTAGCGTATCTTTTCCATCTAATACAGACTGAATGATTTCCGGCTGCAGTTCACGGAATTCATGATAACCAAAGTATTTTTTTAATATTGCAGCAGACGTTTGCATTTACCTAAAAATAAGATTAATTAAAATACTTTTGGCTTTTTACTTTTTACTTTTTACTTTCGGACATGAGAATACCGGAAAGCGAACTGATTATTAATGCGGATGGAAGCATTTATCATTTAAATTTATTGCCGCAGGATATGGGGGAAACTATTATAACTGTTGGTGATCCTGACCGCGTAGATGACGTTTCTAAATATTTTGATTCTATAGAATTAAAAAAAGCGAAACGTGAATTTGTAATTCATACTGGTTATCTGGGTAAAAAAAGAATTACAGTTTTATCTACCGGAATGGGAACAGATAATATTGATATTGTATTTAATGAACTGGATGCGTTGGTGAATATTGATTTTGAAACGCGTGAAGTAAAAAAAGAACTGACATCATTAAATCTAATTCGCATTGGTACGTCAGGTGCAGTGCAAGCTGACATTGAAATTGATAGTTTTTTAGCCTCTGAAATTGCAATTGGACTGGACGGTTTAATGGGATTTTACAGATCAGAAACAACAACGAGTGAACAAAAATATTTGAAAGCGATTTATCCATTAGTTTCGCAATTAGGCGTTTTTCCATCTTTCACACATGCTTCAGAAAAACTATTAAATGGATTAGCTGCTGATATGCGAAAAGGTATTACAGTAACCAATGCAGGTTTTTACGGACCGCAGGGAAGAACATTGCGTTTACAGCCAAAAAATAAAAACTATATAGATGATTTAGCGAATCTGGAATTTCCTGATAATAAAAAAATCACTAACCTCGAAATGGAAACTTCCGGTATTTATGGATTGAGTACTTTGCTTGGTCATAATGCCATTTCATTAAATGCAATTTTAGCAAACAGAGCTACCGGAGAATTTACAAAAGATGCACATAAAGTGGTAGATGATTTGATAAAGCAGACGCTGGAAAGAATTGAAGGAATTTAATCTTCTTTTCATAAATAAAAAAACGCTCAACTTTCGTTGAGCGTTTTTCGTTTATATCATCCCACGATAATTGTGGCATGATTGTATCAATGAAATTGTTCTGCTTCTGTAGAACCTGCCAATGCAGTTGTAGAAGATAGTCCTTGCTGAGTAATATTTTGAATAGCGTCAAAATATCCTGTTCCAACAAATGACTGATGTTTGATAGCAGAGAAACCATCTTTTTCCATAGCGAACTCACGTTGCTGCATTTCTGAGAAACCAGCCATACCACGAGCCATATAGTTTCTGGATAAATCAAACATTGAAGAGTTCAATGCGTGGAAACCTGCTAATGTAATGAATTGGAATTTGTAACCCATTGCAGCTAAATCTTCACGGAATGTCAACATCGCTTTTTCATCCATGTATTTTGCCCAGTTGAAAGATGGAGAACAGTTATATGCCAACATTTTCCCCGGATTAGCAGCGTGAACGCCTTGTGCAAATTCTCTCGCCAAACCTAAATCTGGATTTCCTGTTTCCATCCAGATTAAATCTGCATAGTGAGAGTAAGAAATTGCTCTGTCAATACCTGCTTCGAGACCGTTTTTGACATTAAAGAAACCTTCAGAAGTTCTTGCTTTGTCGATGATGAATTGGTGATCTTTTGGATCGATATCAGAAGTAATTAATGTTGCTGCTTCAGCATCCGTACGTGCGATTAATACGGTTGGAACGCCCATTGTATCTGCTGCTAAACGAGCTGCCACTAATTTATTGATGGCCTCTTGTGTAGGCACTAATACTTTACCACCTAAGTGACCGCATTTTTTTGCGGATGCTAATTGATCTTCATAGTGAACACCCGCAGCACCTGCTTCAATCATACCTTTCATTAATTCAAATGCGTTTAAGTTTCCACCGAAACCTGCTTCTGCATCTGCCACGATTGGAACGAACCAATCAATTGGATTTTGCTCGTTTGCCAACCATTGAATTTGGTCACGACGAGTGAATGCGTTATTTATTCTGCGAACAACCGCAGGAACCGAATTTGCCGGATATAAAGATTGGTCAGGGTACATTTCCATACCTAAGTTTGCATCAGCAGCTACTTGCCATCCCGACAAATAGATTGCCGGTAAACCTGCTTGTACTTCTTGTACTGCCTGGTTACCTGTTAATGCACCTAAACCTGCCGTCCAGGAACGGGTTTGCAGGTTTTTCCAAAGTTTGTTTGCACCATTTTTTGCCAAAGTATATTCTACTTCAACAGAACCTGAAATACCTACCACATCTTCTGCTGTGTATGGACGTTTGATACCGTTCCATCTTGGATTTTCAGCCCAGTCTTTTTTTAGAGCGTCAATTCTTTCTTGTCTTGTTGCCATTTTATTTATTTGAAAATTTAAAAATTCGATTATATGAAAACTATCTTTTATTGTTTTTCTTCAAAAATTAGTTTACCTTTTTTATCGGTTACTTTAATTCCATCTTTATTATTGTAAGTCAATTCATCGTTTGAATATGTTATGCCATTTGCATTTGGCATATCAGAAATTTTTTCTTTAGAAGTCAATACAACTTGTTTCCCATTCCATTCAAATGAAACAGTAGATGCATTATTGTCGTATGTAAAGGATATTTTTTTACCCTCTTTTCCTTCCACTTCATCAATTGCCTTAGCAGCTAACTTTCCAGCAGGTCGAGGAGGCGGCGGTGGTGGCGGTGCAAATGATATATCGCCTTCGCTTAAAACTCTCATTGTATCTCCAAAATAGTCAGTTGTTTCATCTACTTTAGATGTTGCTTGCACTTTTGGTTTACAAGAGGCAAACAACAATTCAACTACCAGTATAAAAACAATTTTCTGCATATTAGTCTATATAGTTATAAGCTTCCAAAGTTAAGAATTCTTCCAGCGTATCTTCTAAAGACATTTTTGTAAATAATTCAGTTGCCAGGTCAAATTTTGAAGAAAAATATTTAACTCCTAAAGTTGCTTTATATTCTGCTACTTGTTCATCTATTAATTGTTGAACTAATTCAGCAGTTATTTTTATACCATCGTCTAATTTTGCATCTTCATGATGTACCCATTGCCAAACCTGTGTACGGGAGATTTCGGCAGTTGCAGCATCTTCCATTAAGTTATGAATCGGAACACAACCATTACCTCTCAACCATGCTTCTAAGTATTGTATTCCTACATCAATGTTATTTTTCAAACCGCCTAACGTAATGGTGCCTTTTGGAACTTCTAATAAATCCGCCGCCGTTACATGCACATCTTCTCTTTTCTTATCAATCTGATTTGGCGTCGGCATGTATTTATTAAATTCATCCATTGCAATCTGCACTAAGCCGGGATGCGCCACCCAAGTACCGTCATGTCCTGCTTTTGCCTCTCGTTCTTTATCTGCACGCACTTTTGCTAAAGCGATTTCATTCGCTGCTGCATCATCTTTAATCGGAATTTGTGCAGCCATGCCACCCATTGCAAATGCATTGCGTTTATGGCATGTTTGGATTACCAATTCAGAATATGATTTTAAGAAATGGGTCGTCATTGTTACCTGCATTCTGTCAGGAACCAAAAACTGTTTATTTTTTACAGTACGTTTAATGAAAGAGAAAATATAATCCCAGCGACCGCAGTTTAAACCTGCAGAGTGTTCTTTTAATTCAAATAAAATTTCATTCAATTCAAAAGTTGCAAGTATTGTTTCAATCAATACTGTTGCTTTGATTGAACCCTGAGGAATACCTAATTCATTCTGAGCATCCACAAAAATATCATTCCATAAACGTGCTTCTAAATGAGATTCCATTTTTGGTAAGTAGAAATAGATACCTGTGCCATTTGCTAAACGCTGTTTTGCATTATGGAAAAAGTATAAACCAAAATCCCAGATAGAACCGCTTGCTTGTTCACCATCAATCAACACATGTTTTTCCAATAAATGCCATCCACGGGGACGAACAAATAATGCAGCTGTTGCTGAGTTTAATTTATATGACTTGCCATTAGATTCTAATGAAATTGTTTTGCTGTTAGCGTCTTTCAAATTTACCTGACCGGAAATGTTATTTTCCCACGTTGGTGCATTAGAATCCTCAAAATCAGCCATGAAAACTTTTGCACCCGAATTGAGCGCATTGATAATCATTTTGCGGTCAACAGGACCTGTAATTTCAACACGTCTGTCCTGAATATCTGCTGGGCAATCTGCAACTATCCAGTCAGACTCCCGGATTGATTTTGTTTCAGCTAGGAAGTCAGGTAATTCACCTGCATCTAAACGTACTTGTCGTTCAACTCGTTTTTGTAATAATTCTTTTCTGCGACCGTTGTGTTTGCGTTGTAATTTAGTAACAAACGCTAGGGCTTCAGTAGTTAGTATTTCTGCATATTCAGGCGTGAATTTGCCGGTGATTTCGATTCCTTCAGGTGTTTGATATGCTGACATGCTACGTAAAATGATTTTGTGCACGAAAGATACGAATTTGCCTAAAAAAGCATGGAATTTATTATGTTACCTAAAGTTTACTATAAGGTTGCGGATTCAATGCGTGCATTGAAAACTTACTATTGTTAATTATAATCAGAATTACGAGTTAATTTAATTCAGTTTATACAATAATATCTTTACCTTTTTATTAATCCTGTTTCATTTTTTATTTGATTTATTAAAATTATCAGAAAATATTCTTATCATGTAATTTAATACCTTATAGATAATCTATGATTTTTGATAAATATAATACTCGAACGAACTATTGGGATGAAATGGCATTACCAAATGGTGACATTCGCGCTCATTATCAGTCCATTTTCAATCAGCTCAATTCCATCAATCTCGACATTCTAAACAAGAAAGAAGAGATCGCAAAAAAAACTTTCATGAATCAGGGAATTACCTTTACAGTGTATTCAGATGATGATGAAGGAATTGAGCGCATTTTTCCATTCGACATCATTCCGCGTATCATCACCGCAAGCGATTGGGATTTTCTGGAAAAAGGTATCGGACAGAGATTAAAAGCGCTTAATTTATTTCTAAAAGATATTTACAATGAGCAACACATTATAAAAGACGGAAAAATTCCGGCAAGTTTAATCGTTTCCTGTCCGCATTACAACCGTGAAATATTTGGCATTCATGTTCCTTATGATATTTACGTACATATTGCCGGCATTGATTTAGTGCGTGATTCAGATGGTACTTATTATGTGCTGGAAGATAATTTACGCACACCATCTGGTGTTTCATATATGCTGGAAAACAGAGATGTGACCAAACGTATTTTTCCTGAATTGATGAATGAATATAACGTTCGTAAAGTTTCTGATTATCCTATTTTATTACACAATATTTTAGTGCAACTGGCGCCCAAACAAATTCAGAATCCAACTATTGTTTTGCTTACACCAGGCATGTATAATTCCGCTTATTACGAGCATTCTTTTTTAGCGCGTTATATGGGAATCGAGCTGGTAGAAGGCCGGGATTTATTAGTAGACAATCATAAAGTGTATATGAAAACCACGCGAGGTTTAAAACAGGTTGATGTAATCTATCGCCGGGTGGATGACGAATTTTTAGACCCGTTGGTTTTCCGACCTGACAGCTTATTAGGTGTACCCGGTTTGGTTTCTGCATACAGAAAAGGAAATGTAGCTATAGTAAATGCTATGGGAAATGGTGTTGCCGATGACAAAGCAATTTATGCGTATGTTCCAGACATGATAAAATATTATCTGAATGAAGAACCTTTATTAAAAAATGTTCCGACTTACAGAATGGAAGTTGAAGAGGAGAGAAAATTTGTTTTTGAGAACATGCATAAAATGGTGGTTAAGAAAACTAATGAATCAGGCGGTTACGGTATGCTGATGGGAGAAAGTGCAAGCGATAAAGAAATTGCAGAATTTAAAGAAGCCATTTTAAAAGAACCACGTTCTTACATTGCACAACCAACAGTAAAAATTTCTACAGTTCCTTGTTACCTCGATGGCAAACTGGTTCCGCGTCATATCGACTTACGGCCTTATGCGTTGTGCGGACCGGATGGTATAAAATTAGTGGCAGGCGGATTGACAAGAGTCGCTTTAAAGGAAAATTCATTAGTGGTGAATTCGTCACAAGGCGGCGGAAGTAAGGATACATGGATTATTGACTGACTCCGTTTTGTCATTTCGACTGAAAGGAGAAATCTAGTAAGATTTCTCGCGATGCTCGAAATGACAATCGATAAAAAAATAAAAATGCTAAGTAGAATTGCAGAATCAATGTTTTGGATGAACCGCTACGTAGAGCGTGCTGAAGGCATGATGCGTATGCTTAAAATCAATTATATAACTTCTTTAGACAGAAATGAAAAAGAAAAATACAACTGGAGTCCTGTCCTGCAGATTTTTACAGAATTAAAAGAAACTGAAATTGAAAAAATAAAAGACAATACACAAGCAACGTTACAATATATTATTATCGATAAAACCAATACAAACTCCATTCGTAGCATTATTACTAAAGCGCGCGAAAATGCACGCGGTGTGCAGGATCATATCACCAAAGAAGTCTGGGAAAGTATTAATGAATATTATCAAAAAATAAACAGTAAAAAAAT
>JAYVPA010000167.1:0-4326 GCA_043757615.1 Sphingobacteriales bacterium
ATTTTATTAGTAGGTGCTTTCATTTTATTCAAAAGCGGATTGATTGGCGGCGGTGGTGGTGGTACAACAACTAATGTTGCAGGTCTGGCTACCGGTGCGGAAATGAAACAGGAAGTATATGACAAAACTCAAGTAGCAGCTGCTCTTGCAGAAGATGAAAAAAATCCATTGCCGGAATATGTAAGTTTATTGAAGTTCGCACCTTCGCGCATGGATCAGGGCGAGCAGGGCTCCTGCGTGGGCTGGGGAAGTTCTTTCGCTGCCCGTACTATTTTAGAAGCTGCCTCCACAGGTCAAAATCCTGATGACATTGCCATGAGTCCCTCGTTTGTATATAACCAGATTGGCAACAGCGATTGTCAGGGTGCATACATCATCAATGCCTGCAAAGTGATGCAGGAAACAGGTGATGTTCCGAAAAGAAATTTTGAATACACAGACCAGAGTTGTCAGCGCAAACCTGATGAAGGGGTTTTGCAGGCTGCGCAATCTTATAAGATTCGCGGCTTTGAACGTCTTTCCAAAGACGGTGACGATTATACCACAGATTATTATGCCATCAAACAATATTTAGCAAAAGGATCTCCCATTATTATCGGTAACATGGCAGGCGGTTCTTTTATGCAGGATATGATGGGCAAAAAGATATGGCATCCCACGCAGGATGATTACAGTATGGAGGGTTTCGGCGGACACTGCATGTGTATCATCGGTTATGACGACAGACTGGAAGGTGGTTGTTTTCAGCTGATGAACAGCTGGGGTCCGGCATGGGGAGAGAATGGTATTGCATGGATTCGCTATAAGGATTTTATGGCGTTTAATAAAGAAGCGTATGCCTTACAGCCTTTACCAAAACGTGGTGAAATGGCTGCACGTAAATTTGAATGTGCCATTGGTCTCGTTAATAATGATACAAAAAAATACATCTCTTTAGAAAATAACGGGAATCTTTTTACTACCACACAACCTGTTGCAAAAGGAACGAAATTTAAAATTGAAGTGGAAAATTCTATTGAATGTTACACGTATATTTTCGGACAGGAAACAGATGGCAGCAGTTATGTGTTGTTTCCGTATTCGCCGAAACATACCGCATTCTGTGGTATTACGGGCTATCGCCTGTTTCCGAAAAATCAATCCTTGCAAGCGGATAATGTGGGCAATAAAGATTTCATGGCAATCGTAGTAACCAAAGAACCGATTGATTATGCAAAATTAAATGCTGCCATAAATGCTGCGCAGGGTGATTATAAAAGCAAAGTTACAAGCGCATTAAATGGTGTTATGTTAACGAATGTTCAGTATAATTCTGATAAAGGAAGAATCGGTTTCTCTGCGCAAAGCGAAAATAAAAACGCTGTTGCAAGCATTATTGAGATTGATAAGAATTAAGAGATAAAGGATAGTTCTTTAAAACAATTTTAATTATTGGCAAAATACTTATTGTTATTTCAATGCTTCTAAACGCTTATGCAAGCTAACCTTGTTTAAGTGATGGATGTATGATATATTTTTATTTATTGGGCGTTTCTCTTTTATTAATTTTGATGATTTTTATACAAAGAGAATTATTAAAAAGAATACTGATACCGATTCTTAGAATAAAATAACTCAGTAGTTTTTATTCTAAATAATAACAGAAGATTTTTACTGACTTTATATAGTAATATGTCTGCTTTGAAAACCATAAAATCTGTTCTATCTAATTTCTATTTCAGGATACTGATACTTCTTGTTTTATTGCTGGCAGTATTTCTAATCATTCACCCTTCATGGTTTTTTATAAATTCCATTCTTTCTAGCGTCTGTTATAAAATACTGACAGGCTTTTTTCTAGTTACCATCATTTTTATCATCCTCTTTTTCCGCTTAAAGAGTATTCCGGATATTTTCTCTAATCGTTATTACAGGATAACAGTCGCTGGTATTAGTTTGCTGCTAATTCCCTACACCTACAATAAAATCATTGTCAGACCGTCTCTGCCGCCTCCAGTACATCCGTTTTCAACAGGGGCGCTGACGGATTCATTAGTATATACAGAGGTTCCCGTTAAAGTGGGTGATTGTACGGGTGATTTATTACCGGTGTGTGTGAGTCTTAAATCATATGCACCTGCGAGGTTAAATCAGGGAACACAGGGTTCCTGTGTGGGATGGGGCACCTCTTATACCGCACGTACTATCTTAGAAGCTGTTGCCACCGGCAGGTCTGCAGATAGTCTGGCGATGAGTCCTTCTTTTATTTATAATCAGGTGAAATCTGCGGCGAGTGGACAATGCGGAGGTGCGCTGGTGGTAAATGCCTGTTACAAGATCCTGTCAATGGGTGATGTTCTTAAAAGTGATTTTGAATATGAGGAGAAAAGCTGTCAGCGGCTTATTCCTAAACAACTACTGGATGATGCGTCAAAATTTAAAGTTGCTAATTTTTTTCGTTTGTCTAATGACAGAGGTCTGCTGACGAATATTACAAAAGCGAAATGTGCCCTTTATAAAAAGAATCCGGTGGTGATTGTAAATATGGTGGGCGGTAGTTTTATGGATATAAAAAACATGACAGGTAAAAAGGTCTGGATTCCTGTTATACAGGATTATACTAAAGTAGATTTTAGCTATCATTGTATGTGTATTATCGGTTATGATGACACGCTTAGTGGCGGTGCTTTCCAGATTATGAACAGCTGGGGTTCTGCGTGGGGTGACAGCGGCATTGTCTGGATGCGATACAGCGATTTTATGGTCTTTAATAAAGAGGCTTATGTAATGGAGCCACTGCCTTTTTCTGCAGATACAACATCTTACGAATTAAAAGCAACTATCGGTATAGTAGTCCACACCAATGATTATTTTCCGCTGACGATTCCATCTAAGATAACAAATCCTTACAAAGTAAGAATCAACTCCCTATACGGGATTGACGGAATGGAACACAAAATAGAGGTTGCAAAACTTTCTTTCTCAAGCTATATTTACCTTTTAAAAATGGATAACCGGACAAACAAAGCTATACTTATATATCCTTCCAGACCAACAGAAAATATATTGTTGAAGACAGGGAAAGCATACCGGTTTCCTTCGGCAGCACCACTGAAGACCAAAGCTTCTGACGGTGATATTTATCTGGCGCTTATTATCTCCAATCATCCGCTTGATTATATTAAATTATGCAATGAAATTTCCGGCGGTGCTGCTGTAAATCCTTTTTATAAGAATGTTGCTGTATCATTGGGTAAGATGAGCAAAGCAGTATCAAAACTGAATTATAAAAAAATACAATCCCAAATAAATATTTCGGCAGCTGTTAAAGCAAATAATTCTATATTAACTTTTATAAAAATTAATAATCATTAAAATTAAGCTATGTCATTTTTAATTTACGGTGCCAGCGGATATACAGGCAGACTAACAGTAGAGCGTGCAGTAAAGAAAGGACTGAAACCTGTGCTTGCAGGAAGAACAGAAAGCAAAATAAAACCCGTTGCGGATGAGTTTGGACTGGAATATATTATTTTCGGATTAGATGATGTGAATGTCATTGCATCTAATCTGAAAATTTTTCCTGTAGTATTAAATTGCGCAGGACCATTCAGCAGAACGGCAAAACAAATGATAAAAGGTTGCCTGCAAGCTGGTACGCATTACTTGGATATCACAGGAGAGATAGAAGTGTTTGAACTTGCAAAATCTTTTCATCAGAAAGCTGTAGAAAAAAATATTATTGTAATGTCGGGGGTTGGATTTGATGTAGTGCCGACAGATTGTATGGCAAAATATTTACACACTAAAATGCCGGATGCTACACATCTCGAATTAGCTTGGGCTGGTTTAGGCGGAAGTATTTCTCATGGCACGATGAGCACGATGGTGGAGAATTTAGGAAAATCCGGCGCAGTAAGAGAGCATGGAAAAATAGTTACCAAACCTACAGGACATGAAGGAAGAGTGTTTGATTTCGGAACCAAACAACTTTTTTGTATGACTATTCCTTGGGGTGATATTTCTACCGCCTACAGCACGACAGGTATTCCGAATATTAAAGTGTTTACGGGCGTTCCAAAGAATACTTATTATTTTATGAAAATGCAATCACTGTTTAATCCTATACTGCGCACTAATTTTGTAAAAAGTAAAATCCAGCATTACGTAGATAAAAAAATTACAGGACCAACAACAGAGCAAATTGAAAAAGCAAAGTCTTTAGCGTACGGAAAGGTAACGAATGCAAAAGGTGATGTGATGGAAGCACGTTTACAAACTGCGGAAGGTTATTTACTCACTGCCGAAATGTCTTTAAACATTACACAAAAAGTTTTAGCAGATAAA
>JAYVPA010000168.1:0-16206 GCA_043757615.1 Sphingobacteriales bacterium
AATGGCAAGCGTAGAACGAAAATATGAAAGCGTAGTAAAATTGTACAAGTTCAAAAATCCGGATTTTTCCTAAAACCTCAGTTTTTTCACAGCCTGACGGTTTGCAGCTACAAGAAGTTGGCGATTTTTACTACAAATGTTCATACGAAGAACGAATGTTTGTTGAACCACAAAACTGTCATACGAAGCACTAAACCGCCAATTTTTTGTAGGTGCTGTTAGTGGCTGGGCTTCTTTGTTTTCGGTCGTTAGCAACATTTTTTGTCTTGCTGAATTGGTGGACAAGCAACACTTCCATAACTACAATATACACAGCAGTCGCCTTGATGTGGTTTCAAAACTGTCTTGCACTTTTCACATTCGTAAAAATATTGGCAAGCGTCTGTCGGCATTGTTTCTTCTTTTTGGTGTCCGCAGTTTGGGCAAGTGATTGTTGATTGTAATATGACTTCCATTTTAATTTTCTTTTTTTTGGGTTACAGAATATCCTGTTGAGTTAATTGCTTTTTCAATTTCGGTGATGTTCGTTTTGGAATTGTCAAACTCTACAATAGCGGTTCCGTTTTCGTATGATGCATTTGAATTTATAATTCCTTTCAATTTATTCACTTCGTGATTTACGTGTTCTTCACAACTGGCACACGTCATTCCGCTAATTGTAAACTCTACTTTTTGAATATTGGATTTGTCAACTACTATAATTTGCTTTTCTGTTTTAGGGTAGAAAATGTTTGAATAGTATGGAAAGGCAAGCATAACGATTGCAAAAGCGGTTACAATTGCTAAAAACATTTTTGATTGAATAAATTTTGGTTTTTCTTCCGTGTCGCAGTTGCAGTCAATTTCCTTTTTTGGCTTCAACTTTTGATACCAAGCAAATCCAAGCACCAAAATTGTCAAGCCGATAAAATACGGCCTGAATGGTTCGAGCCACGAAAAAGATGATGCAAGTCCGCTTGTTCCTGCTATTAAAGCCAAGACTGGTGTAATGCAACATAATGATGCTGCAATAGCTGTCAAAAGTCCTGTTCCGATAAGTTTGTTGTCGGTTTTCATATTGTTTCTAAAATTTTGTTTCCGTCAAGTATTTTAAAAAAAGGTTTCAGCATTTTTTCATACTCCTTTGTCAAGGAGTAAAAAATAGTTTGTGCTTCCCGTTCGGTTTCAATGAGTTTTCGGTCTTTGAGTTTTCGCAAATGTTGAGAAACTGCAGAAATGGTCATACCGAGAATGTCGCTGATGTCGCAAACACAAAGCCGTTTTTCTTCATAAAGTAGAAACAGAATTTTCAGTCTTACGTTGTTTCCCGCCAATTCAAGTCTGTTCGATAAATAGTCAAACGAGCCGTTGAGTTCTGAAACTCTGTCTTTGCAACGGTTTATTTGTTTAATGTCTGCCTGTTGTCGTATGCAAGAATTATTGTCCATATAGCAAAGATAGCCAATTTGTTTATTTAAGCAACTGCTAAAATACAAAATTTCAAAAATAACCCGATTTTGTCTGTCGGGTTGTGTCGTCATAGCCTTGCCACTAACTTAGTTATATGCGCAATAAAGTTACACATATACAACCAACAGTAAGTTGGCTTGGCGCATATTTTTAGTATTTATTTTTTAATTCACATTCACCAAACTGCTGCCAATTACTACTCCATCTTTTTTCAATTGTAATTGATAAATGCCTTTGGCTAATTTTTTAAATAAATATAAGTTGTGTTCTTTTCCTGTAGCTAATTCTTGTTGAGCTATTATTTGACCTAAGTTGTTCGTTATTTCAATAGTTATATTTTCCGTTGGTTTTACATCCGCAATAAGTGTAAAGTTTCCATTGCTGGGATTTGGATAAACAGTTGGTTTATCTGTTGTCTGATTTTTAAGGTACGTTGTAACGCCTGTGCATGCTGTAGAGCGTAGCAGTTGTGCCCGACTTGTATTATATATTGAAGTTCGCACGCGATCTTTTTGGTCTTGTGTAAATAATCCTCTGCCATTGCAATAACTCATAATATTTCTCATAGACAATATGCTGTCAGGACTATTGTTACAAGTACTGTTGTCACAATCTACCTGACGGTGCGGAGGCGTATCGCAAATCCAGTCGCCTTGTAAAAAACAAATATCATTTGAAGCGCAACCATTTTCAGAGCCTTGGAAGGTATGAAACAAACTCATGCCATGTCCCAATTCATGTGCCAAGGTGGAATAAATAGATCGCATGGAGTTTGCAGTAATAACCACACCGTCTGTAGAATATTCTCCGTTCACCGGAAAAAAAGCATAACCGCCCCAGTTGCCCGCAATTTTATTCACCACCCAAATATTATAGACGTAGCTATGTGACCAGTTGCTTAAATTCTTCGTCGCAATTTCATCCGCACCTGTTATCCCAATTGCTTGCGCTTGAATATAACCTATTCCAACATCAGCATATAAAGGCATAGCGCTTGCATCTGTTCTGGTAATACCATTGCTTGGATTTCCGTCAGGATCAAATTGTGCAAGACAAAATTGCACCTCCATATCCACACTTCTGGTGTCATTAGTAGCACTGGTATTTCTCCATCGTTCATTAGTTGCTTGTACTGCGTCATAAATCTGCTGGTCAGAAATATTGGTGCCAGTTCCGACCAGTTCGCCTAAGTGCAGTACATGCACCGCAATTGGAATTTCTAAAATATTTCCTGTGGTGCGCTGTGTAGTTCCGTTTTGTTGTTGCAGTATAGCTATCGCCATTACCTGTCTGACAAAAGCAGTATCTTTTAATTGTTGGGTTTGAAATATTTCGTTAGCACAAGGCAAATCCTGAGCAACTGAATTATAACTATACAGAAAGAATGTACTTAAAAATAAATACAGACAAACTCTGCAAGTAGTAAAGATAGTGTTAAAGATATTCATGCAGAAAAACTACTAAAATTTAATAATCTTCAATTACATTACGTCAACAATCCAATTGAATTTGTCTTCGATAGTACATTTTTGGATGCCTTCCAGTTCTTGTTTAATTTGTTGTGCAATGACAAATGTTTTCTCATCCAACAAGTAATCTTTGCCCTTATAACCAAAACGGTTAACGACATTCACTACAGCTGCAGTGCCGGTACCAAACATTTCAGTTAATTTTCCCTCTTCATGTGATGCAACAATTTCATCAATAGAAATAGGACGTTCTTCAACAGTATATCCGAAATCTTTTGCAATTTGTATTACGCTGTCGCGTGTGATGCCTTCTAAAATAGTGCCGTCAGTTTCCGGTGTTATTAATTTTCCGTCGATTACAAAAAAGATGTTCATCGTACCAACTTCATTCGCATATTTTTTATGCTCGCCGTCCAGCCACAATACGTCTTTGTAACCCATTTTTGTAGCCAGTTCTCTTGGATATAAAGTACCTGCATAATTGCCGGCTGCTTTTGCACTGCCGTAACCACCTTTGGTAGAACGCACAAAAGTATCATACACTAAAACAGAAATTGGTTCGCCGTAATATGGCCCTGTTGGTCCGATTATAATACAGAACAAATACCTGTCAGAAGTTCTTACTCCGATGAATGGTTCAGTGCCAATTATAAACGGTCTGATATATAAAGAACTGCCTGGTTTTTTAGGTATAAAATCTTTATCTAATTCGATTAATTTCTTTATGCCATCCATAAAAAGCTGTTTTGGAACTTCAGGCATAGACATACGGACAGCAGATTTATTTAAACGCTCTAAATTCTTTTCCGGTCTGAATAAAACAATGCCACTTTCGTCTTCTTTGTAGTAAGCTTTCATGCCTTCAAAAACAGCTTGTCCGTAATGAAAAACATTACATGCCGGGCTTACAGAAATATTCTGATAGGGCTGGATTTTTGCAGACTGCCATTTGCCGTCATAATATTCGCAAACCATCATGTGATCAGAGAATGTTTTACCAAAAGGAAGATTGTTAAAATCAATTTTTGGCAACTTGCTTTCTGTTACTTTTTCGACTTCAATTTTCGGTAACGTTTCTAATTCCATGATTTGTGCTGACATACGCAAATATTTTACTCAAAGTTACGAAAAAAGGTAGTTACTTTTGGTCTTCTTCATAAAATTTAGATTAAGTTGATATATGAATTCGTTTTTCTTATTAAATAGTTCAAGTGATATTTCTTCGAATGAGAATTATGCAGGTTTTGTCGTTTTTTATGCTAAAAGCAAGGATGAATCCATTGCAGAAATCCAGTCTAATTTATTTTCTAAACTAATCGAAAATGCTCTTAAGCTCAGCTTGGATAATTTCCTGTTTATTGATGTTACTCTAAAAAAAGAGCGTTTCTCCATTATAAGCAAAACAATAAGTATCAAAAAATGTTTGATGTTTGGGGTTAATGAAAGCCAGATTGGAATAAATTTTGATGTCCCTTTATATAAGCTGGTAAAAGTTTCAAATATCGATTTCTTGCGTGTGGATACACCTGAAGCAATCGAAAAAGACAAGAACTTAAAAAATAAACTCTGGCAACAGCTTCAAACAGCGTTTAAACGTGACTAATGGAAATTGTTTTTGCTACAAATAACCAAAACAAAATCAATGAGATAGAAATTTTGTTGTCTGCTGATTTTCATATTAAAAAGTTAGCTGATATCGGATGCAATGAAGAATTGCCCGAAACGCATCATACGATTGAAGAAAATTCTGCTGAGAAAGCAGTATATGTATTTAATACCTACCATATCAATTGTTTTTCAGAAGATACCGGTTTAGAAGTGGAAGCATTGAATGGAGAGCCGGGTGTCGACAGCGCACATTATTCAGGTGAACGGGATGCAAATAAGAACATGGACAAACTTTTGGAAAAAATGAAAGGCATCGAAAACAGGAATGCGCAATTTAAGACAGTTATTACATTGATTATAAATGGAATACAACATCAGTTTACAGGTATACTGAAAGGAAAGATTGGACTGGAGAAAAAAGGTTTATACGGTTTTGGCTACGATCCCGTTTTTATATTAGAAAATGCTCAAACATTGGCAGAATTAATGATAGAAGAAAAATCAAGGATTAGTCATAGAGGAAAAGCAACAAAACAATTAATCGCGTTTTTGTCTGATTTAAACTAAATTGAAATAAATACAAACCGTTTTTCAAGCTACGGCGTATATTATTATAAAAGCTATGCAACCAAACAACGATAAAGTAATACTATATAATAGGTTAATCGACCGTTGTAAAAACAACGACCGTGAGGCTCAGTATAAGTTGTATAATTTATTGTCGGGTAAAATGTTTGCAGTTTGTCTCAGATATGCCAAGCATAGAGAAGCCGCTGAAGACTTATTGCAGGAAGGTTTTGTAAAAGTGTTTACAAATATCGATAAATTCAGAAAAGAGGGCTCTTTCGAGGGTTGGGTTCGTCGCATTGTTGTAAATACAGCAGTGGAGCATTACAGGAAATCTACCAAGATGTATCCGGTGGTTAATGTAGATGACGTAAACAAAGATATTCCGTGGACGGATTCAGGTGATGAACTTGAATTGGAAGATGTACTGAAAATGATTAATAAATTGTCACCTGGCTATAAGACTATTTTCAATTTATATGTGGTTGAAGGTTATTCGCATAAAGAAATAGGGGAATTATTAGAAATAAGCGAGGGTACATCTAAATCACAGTTAGCAAGAGCACGGTACTTGCTGATGGATATGGTGAAAAAATCAGAAATAGTAAAGAAAAGTGGATCGATCGCCAAATAGAAAATTTGACAACAAAATTAAATACACACTCGAAAATGCGAGTGTGAAACCGCCTGCGTTTTTGTGGAATACGATTGAGAGTAAATTACCTGCAAACAAAAACTGGTACAGCAGATACAAATATTTATTGTTATTATTAATGCTGGGCGCTACCTCTGCAGGAAGTATCTTTATATATAAGAATGTTGTGCTGAAAAATGACATAAATAATCTTTCACAGAACAAAAATGTACTTAATGATGGATCTACAACAGACAATGAAAAAGAAATATCTGCAAGTACAGTTTTAAATAAAGTTGCAAAAGAAGAAAAAAATAACAAGAGTATAACGTCGTCAGACAATATAAACAATAAATCATCTGTAGCTTCTTTTTATACACTCGATAAAGATGGTAATGAAAATACAGCATCCTTGTTTGCAAAAAAACAAACAGCTGAAAAAGCAAGTAGAGAAGCACGATTAAAAAGATTAGAAGTTAAGACAGAGAATAATGAATCAGGAATCAAGACTCAGTATGAATCGGTAAATGTAACTAAGGAAGAAAATAAATCTTTGTTAGTTTTAGCAGTTTCTAAAAGAATTGTTAAAAATAAAAATAATATTTCATCAAGTGTAAATAATTCTTCAGATAAACATATTGATGGTATTCAGAATAATAACGTCATAAAAACAATAGGAACTGTTATTGATGATAATAATAATTCTGATTATTCAAATATTTTGGTCACAACCGCAGCAATAGACAAGACTGTTGTTCAGCAATCATCCAGCTCTGCAACAGAAGATGTTACTACGCCAATTAACGAGTCATTAAGAAAAGAAGAAGAACCTTTAACTGCATCCATAGTTCCCGTAAAAATTCAGCAATCACCAATTCCCGGAAGAGAGATTTTACGCTCTATGATTGAACTGGAAAAGTTAGAACAACTGGATATAAAATCGCAGGCTGCAGGTATTAATGATTTGAATCCGAACAAAGAAAAAATGCTGAAAAACTTGAAGCAGTTTGCAGGTTATGATATTAACAAAGGTTTTCATTTTGGTGCATTCATTGGCATTAATAATATCTGGCTAAATAAAAAACAATACAGTGCGAATGAAAATACTACATCTATAAAACCTAAAGTGCAATTCGGAAAATCATATGGTGTGAATATCGGTTATGATTATACAGACCGCTGGGGTATTCAATTAGAATTGCAAGTGTCTGAACAAGGTCAGAAATATAGTATAACACAAACCAGTGATAATGATAAGCATACTAAGGACATTAATTTATTATACTTGAAATTTCCCTTGATGCTGAAATATAAGCAAATGTTTATTAATAATTACAATTCAAAACCAATAGCAGTAAGCTTTTTATTCGGACCACAGTTTGGTTTCTTAATGAAAAAGAATGTACAACTGGATGGGAAAGATGTGAAAGGTGCTCCGCAATATAATAAAGGTGAGTTTGGTATTTTAGGCGGTCTGGATTTTGATTTATTTATGACACGTAATATTGCATTGACGATTGGCGGTCGCACAGGCTTTTCTTCTTCCATGCGCAAAGGGCAACCTATGAGTTTTCAGTTAGGAATTACAACGCAACTTAATTTCAGGTTTCCTAAAAAAATAAAATAATTTTTCCTTTTTATAGTTTTATGGTTTTTGTACGCTCAGAGATTTTTCTCTGAGCTTATTCTTATTTTTTTCAAGGAATGAAAATTCTATTTGTTTGTCGTGAGTACATTCCAATATGCAGGATTTATCTTGTTCAAATAAGATTAATCTAAAAATCCGATAATAACAATGCTGGCGATTGCGAGGATAAAACCAATCAGTTTTCGTTGATTGAATTTTTCTTTAAACATCACGAATCCTGCAAATGCGGATACGCAAACCACACCCAGATTATTGATTGGAAAAATGACGGAGCTTTGCCATGTTAACGTGTTCAGTGTTTTTAATAAAAAGTATAAAGAAAAATAATTTGGGACACCTAACGCAATTCCCGCCACTACATTTTTCCATTGATACAATTCTTTTTTATAAAAATTTAAAATGATTCCTAAGAATGACGCACTCACAAATACTACAATTGTAACAGGATGGTCCCACCCGGGAGGCATTAATTTCTTTTGGATATAATTAAAAGTGGAGTCGCATAAACCACAGCCGATGAAAATTAAAAACGGATAGATAAGTTTGACAGTTTTGGAAGTTTTTTTTATAGTGATTCTTTCATCAATGACATTAGCTGAAACAGCAGAAGATTCTTTTTCATAAGCAATTAAATACACCGCCGTAAATGCACAGAGTACACCAATAATCTTTAACAACGTAACAGAATCGCCATATAAAAATACAGCCAATACTACCGGGATGGCAAATGACAGTTTCATTGCAATACTGGCTGTTACCACACCTGAAATTTCCGTTGTTTTACCGACTAATATAAAGATCAGCATAAATGCAAAACCTAATGCGATAACAAAAGGTAATCCATTCCACGATGGGAATTGTTTAAAGACAGAAAAATCATCTATAAAAAATAATCCTGTAATGACACAAAAAATATAATTGAATACAATACCATGTTCTGATTTTACATTCCATTTGTCAAACAAACGGATGATTACTATCAGCGAACTTGCAGATAAAATACTAAGGAGTAAATAGAGCATCCGGATTTTTTAAGATTTGAATCATGTCATTTTCTAAATGAATGGTATTTATAAGTTTGCCTGTTATTTCAGGAGATTTAATCAATTTATTATCGCTTGTCGCTAATAACTTTTGGCTTATTTCTTCATCAGAAGTTATAATATGCGCTTCATTCCATAAATTACTTTCAATGAATTGCTGCAGTACATCAGCACCGCCTTCTACTAAAACGGAAATAATATTTTTGTTGTACAATTCTTTAAGAACAGCATTTACATTTTTATTATTGATGAAAATTGTTTGCGCTTGTTTATCAAAAAGATGATAGTTTTCTGGAATCTCTTTTTCGTCAGCTAAAACAATACGGACAGGATTTTTGCCGGTTGTATAACGAACCGTCAGTTCAGGGTTGTCTGATAATACAGTATTTTTCCCGACTAAAATTGCCTGATGTTCTGCACGCATCTGATGCACATATCGTTTACTCAGTTCATTAGAAATTTTAATTTCTTGATTTTTGATGCCGATAAAACCGTCTTTTGTTTGCGCAAATTTTAAAGTAATGTAAGGACGTTTATATTTATGAAAATATAAAAAATGCTTTATCAATTCTTTTCCTTCTTCTTCTAGAATTCCAGTAATGACTTCAATCCCATTTTCTTTTAATCTTGCAATTCCTTTTCCATTTACCAAATCAAAATTATCCTGTACGGAAATAACAACTTTAGGAATTTTAGTTCGGATAATTAAATCTGTACAAGGCGGGGTTTTTCCAAAATGGGCACAAGGTTCAAGGCTGACATATAAAGTGGAAGAAGAAATTAAATGTTTATCTTCTTCTTTTACATTGTTTAAACAATTTACTTCTGCATGTGCTTCACCATAATATTGATGATAGCCTTCGCCAATAATTTTGTCTTCATAAACTAATACAGCACCAACCATTGGGTTGGGAGCAACAAAGCTTTCACCGAGTTTTGCCAACTCAAAACACCGGCGCATGTATACTGAATAATATGTTGAGATTTTTTCGATCACTATTGGCTACTGGCTATTGACTATTGACTACATTTGCAAAAATACAAAATTGAACGTACAACGATATAAAAATATAATTCTTCCGTTATTAGCAGAGTCTTTCGGTGACCGGGAGGCTGAGAATCTGTTTAAGTATACGCTGGAAGATTATTTTAAAAAACGTTTTTTAGACGTAAAAGATTATTCGCTGAATGATGATGAAATAGAAGAGCTGAATTATATCTATGAGAAAATATCGAATCATTATCCGATTCAGTACATTTTTAATAAAGCACATTTTTACGGTTTAGATTTTTATGTTGACGAATATGTGCTGATTCCGAGACCTGAAACAGAAGAGTTGGTGCATCTTGTTTTGAACGAAAATAAAAGCGATAATCTTTCTTTGTTGGATATCGGCACAGGCAGTGGCTGCATTCCGATTGCCATTAAAAAAAATAAACATGAATGGAAAGTTTACGCATTAGATGTTTCAGAAAAAGCACTTGTAGTTGCAAAAAAAAATGCTGCTGCAAATAATGTTGAAATAGATTTTATTCAACATGATATAATTTCTGATACTCACGACTCACGGCTTACGACTTACGACTTAATAGTCAGCAATCCCCCTTACATTCCTTATAAAGAAAAAGATTTGATGTCAACTTCTACTGTGCAGTTTGAACCTGAACTGGCGTTGTTTGTAGAAGATTCTACTCCGTTAGTATTCTATGATAAGATTGCTGATTTTGCTTTACAGCATCTTTCACAGGATGGTAAGCTTTATTTTGAGTTAAATGAATTTTATACGAATGAAGTAAAGCAACTTTTGGAAGATAAAGGTTTTGTAGATGTTATAATCAAAAAAGATTTGTCTGATAAAGACAGAATGATTTCTGCAAACGCACCGTCATTGGGAACGAATTCACCGTCATTGCGAACGCAGTGAAGCAATCTGTTGAATATGTTTGAAGAGATTGCTTCGTCGTTCCTACTCGCAATAACGTTATGACAACGTGAAATGTTGTATTGTAAAAACGTAACTGCCAATCCGCAAACAAATAACGCCATAACTGAATGCTTCGAGCCTGTTTTTGTTCATGTCGTAAAAATAGTAATTTATCAGACTCTATTACACCGTCTTCCTATAATTCAATATTGCCCAGCTGTTGAAGACACCAATCAAGAATATCTTGCCGTTGTCTCGCCGTTGTTGGTGTTTAGCACCAGATGATGTTTGCAAATATGGTGAAAACACCCTATCACCTACAAATGTTTATATTACCCGCTAGGAGTAATGGGTGATTTTAATTTAAATGTAATTGTCTTACTTGTTAATTCAATTAATAATAAACCTTTATTATAACATATGTATTTAATAGGAGTTTTGAAAATAATGTTGCCAAAAAGGTTTCCTTTGTTGTCAAAAAGAATTATCTCTTTTTCAAGTTGCTTAATAATTCCATCGTCAAACCATCTTATTCTTCCATGATCACATTTGATGTAATTAATTATTTCATCATTTACCAGTATGTACAAATAATAGTGAGAAAGGATGTATTTTATGTCATTTAAATCAAAAATATATGATATAGGATTAGTTCGTTGAGCTCTATCGGTATTTTCATCTTCAGGAATTATATAAGTTTTGTTAACTTTACCATCTAGATTTGTTTCATACACTTTCCCTGAATAACAACCTAAATATACCATTGAATTATTTAGTGAAAAGCCTGAACCATAAATCCAATCTTCAGGACACTCTAGGTCGAGATTAATTTCAAATTTTATCCCATTGATATAAGTTGAATACGAATGTTTTTTGTTTATCCAAAGAAGATCAGCATCATTATTGCCATCAAGAAAATTAGATATTTTTTGTCCTGAAAGATATTCATAAGAATTAATTAGTTCCTTTGCTTTTTCCTCTGCTTCTTTTAAGTCAGGATTTTTATCAGGATGGTATATGGTAATTAGCTGTCTAAATGCAGACTTGATTTCCTTTTGTGTGCATGAGTATTTTAATCCTAATATATCTAAATGTTTTTGAGTTGTTGTATCAATTAAATTATTTCTATTACGTTTTTCAAAATTATCCTTATGAGGCACTTGAAAAGATACTAGAATTTCAAAATCTTTGTTTAAGATATACGCCTTATCAATACATGTAAAGCAAAATAAACTTAAATCATCAGTCATTTCTATAGTTCTTAAATCGTAGTTTCCTTTACAAAATTTAGAAGATTCATATTGATGCAAAATATTTAAATTAGAATCAAGTAATGTAATATTTTGATTTGATAAACTGATTAAAAATGCATTATGAGCTTTAGATTCTCTTAAACGCCAAAAGTATTCTGCAATTGGTTGTTCTTTTAGAATTTGTGTATATTCAATAACGTTACTTTCTAAAGAAATGTATGGGTGGTGAGTAGAAATAAAATCTGAATAGCGAATAAATCTTAAGATTTTAAGGTCATTTGTTTTATATGCTTTAAACCATTTAGGTCTATTGATAGTTTGATGATGAAAGATTTTTTCAGAATTTATCTCAAAATCTTCTGTTATAATTTTACTAGCAAAATCTTCAATTTTAAAAGTGAGTTTTGGAAGAAGAATTTTGATTGAATTTGACAAATCTATTTCAATACAGTTAAATGAATTTATTTGATGTTTAATGTTGGTATCTTTTTGTAATGTCATAATCTTGTATATTCTTATGTACTCAAAATATTTGTTAAACAGTCTTCCTGTAATTCAATATTGCCCAGGTATTGAAGAATACACCAATTAAAAATATGGCAAGCAAATGATAGGTGATGTCGGATAAACCGCTGCCTTTTAAAATTACCATGCGAGTAATACGAATAAAATGACTTGGCGGGAATGTCTGTACTAATATTTTTGCCCATTGCGGCATACTGTCAACAGAGTTGAATGTACCGCTCAGCATATTGAAAATATTGATAAAGAAAAATGATAAAGACAAAGCTTGTTGTTGTGTGTTGGAATAAGTAGAAACCAATAAGCCTAAGCCAAGCATCGTAAATAAATAAACTATTAAGGAAATATATAGTACATACAAATGTCCGACAGGAACTAACCCGTAAAAAATCCAGCCGATGAGTAAACCTAAAGTGAATAAAATAATTCCTAATATTAAAAACGGAATTAATTTCCCTAAAATGAAAATGTGTTTTTTAATAGGAGATACGTTTATCTGTTCTATAGTGCCGCTTTCTTTTTCCTGGACAATGCTAAACGCAGATTGCATAGCAGAAATGGATGTCAGCAGCGTAACTAGAATGGCGGGTACAATAAATAAATGATAATCCATATACGGATTATACCAATTTTTTGCTGCCACAAGCACCTGAGGTTTTGTTATTCCCGGGGTTATCCAGTTTACGCGAATATCATCATTAAAGTCTTTGAGAATACTTGCCAGGTAACCGCCGCCTAAGTTTGCCTTGGTTCCTTCAATCGCATTAATGGCAATGTATACCTGATTATGATTTTCTCTTACGAGATTTTTTTCAAAATTAGCAGGAATCTGTAATATTAAATCAGCCTTATCAGCTTCAATCATTTGCAATCCTTCATTATATGATTGTGTGTAACCTGTCAGTTTAAAATTTCCGGAAGCAGTAATCTTATTGATCAATCTTTGTGAAATAGTACTATGGTCATTATCGACGATACCAATATTTATATTCTTTACAGAATAATTGGCAGCCAGCGGCAATAGTATTAACTGTATCACAGGCGCAATGATTAACAGACTTATCAATTGCCTGCTGCGCATCAGTTGCCTGAATTCTTTTTCCAGTAAAAAAAACAAGGTTCTCATTCCAGTCTGTTTTTAAATTTTCGCAAACTGACAGCAAATAAAAATACCGTCATACCAAAAAGAATCAGCGTTTCTTTCCAAACGGAAGAGAAACCCAATCCTTTTAACATTACTTTCTTGATGATAATAAAATACCAGCGTGAAGGCACAATGTTTGCCAGGACCTGCATGCCAACCGGCATATTTTCTACAGGAAACATAAAGCCCGTTAAAATCATGGTTGGCAGCATCATACCCATCATAGAACTCATCATTGCAGCCTGCTGTGTTTGTGCGTTGATGGATAAAAGCAAACCAAATGCAAGTGCTGTCATAATAAATAAAATACTTTCACCCACCAGTAAAAAAACATTTCCTTTTATATCCAGATCAAGAAAGTTGACACTCAATACCAGGATGATAATTAAATTCATGATGGAAATTAATAAGTAAGGCGTTAGCTTGGAAATGATAATGTTTATTGGTTTGAAAGGAGAGACGAGCAATACTTCCATCGTGCCTAATTCTTTTTCTTTTACAATCGCGACCGATGTCATCATGGTACACACCAACATTAATACCAATGCCATTACGCCGGGAACAAAATTAGGCGCGCCGCGTAATTCAGGATTGTACAGCATGCGTATTTCTGGTACGATTTGCAACGGTTGTAAAGATACATTGCCCGATGAAACATTATAATCGTTCACTATTTGTGAAATATAAGTTGTAATGGCTGTTGCATTATTTGGTTCCGAAGCATCTGCAATTACCTGAACAGTTGCTTTATTAGAGTGTAATAAATCTTCTGCAAAATTTGCAGGTAAGATGACCGCCATTTTTATAGTACCTTTTTTAAACGCAGCTTCCAGTTGGTCTGCACTTTGCAGACTTTCTTCAATATCAAAATATCTGCTGGCACTTATCTTTTCTACAATAGCTCTTGAAACATTATCCTTTGAATAATCTGCAATCACTATTCTTGAATCTTTTATTTCATTGCTTAATGCAAAACCAAACAATATGATTTGTGTTATTGGTAAACCGAATAACATCAGCAAAGATTTTCTGTCGCGGAATACGTGCAGAAATTCTTTTTTTATAAAGGTGAATAATTGGTTCATATTAATCTGCTTTACGTACTGCGTTTCTTGCCAGTTGATAAAATACATCGTCCATGCTGTCCGAATTAAATTGTTTTTTCAAAGCTGTTGGGGTGTCCAATGCAGCAATCACGCCATCTACCATGATGGATACACGGTTGCAATATTCGGCTTCATCCATATAATGCGTCGTAACAAATATGGTAACACCACTGTCTGCAGCATGATAAATCAAATCCCAGAATTGTCTTCTTGTTACCGGGTCGACGCCACCTGTTGGTTCATCTAAAAATACTATTCTCGGACTGTGTACGATAGATACGGAAAATGCGAGTTTCTGTTTCCATCCTAACGGCAATTCACTCACTAATGTTTTTGCTTCATTTTGTAATTGCAGTTCGGTTAATAATTCATCTGTCTTTGTTGCAATTTCATGGCGTCGCATTCCATAAATTCCTCCGTAAAAACGTATATTTTCTGCAACGGTTAAATTATCATACAAAGAAAATTTCTGGCTCATGTAGCCGATGTTTTTTTTAATCTTTTCCGTTTCTATATAAATATCAAAACCTATAACGGATGCTTTTCCTGATGATGGTTTCAGCAAGCCACACAACATACGCATGGCAGTAGTTTTACCCGCCCCGTTTGCGCCTAAGAAACCAAATATTTCACCTTTTCCAACTTCAAATGTCAGCTCATTACAGGCAACGAATTCGTCAAAGCGTTTGGTTAATTTATCGGTGATGATTACAGGTTCCATAATTACTCATTTAATAATTGAATGAAACAATCTTCAATGGAAGGTGTAATCTCTTCTATCGTAGCATCACTAATTCCGTGGCTTAGCATAAAATCAGTTACTTCTTTTTCGTTTATACTGTCATTGAATGTAATGTGAATGGAGTCACCAAACGCAAAACAAGTATTGGTAGATCCATATTTTCTCAGTTCATTCAATGTCTTATATGTTTGTGTTGTTTTTACTGCGTATAATTTGGATGGAAAAGACTTAATAATATTTGTGGGTGAATCAATGGAAAGAATACTTCCTTTTTGAATCAATGCAATGCGATCACACAAATTTGCTTCATCCATGTAGGGTGTAGAAACTAAAATGGTGATGCCTTGTGTTTTCAGACTCTTCAGCATGTCCCAGAATTCTTTTCGCGAAACAGAATCCACGCCGGTAGTTGGTTCATCTAAAAATAAAACGACAGGCTTGTGAATCAATGCACAGCACAATGCCAGTTTTTGTTTCATGCCGCCGGAAAGTTTTCCTGCACGGCGATCCTTAAAAGGTTCTATCTGTTCGTAAATATCTTTTATGAGATGATAATTCTTTTCAATAGTTGTATCGAATACGGTTGCGAAGAAATCAAGATTTTCTTCTACAGATAGATCCTGATATAAACTGAACCTGCCGGGCATGTAGCCAACTTCATTGCGAATCTTTTTATAATCTTTGACGACGTCATGTTGATTCACAGTCGCTATGCCTTTGTCGGCTAAAAGGAGCGTAGTGAGTATCCTGAAAATAGTAGATTTACCTGCACCGTCAGGACCAATCAATCCAAACAATTCACCATCTTTTACTTCAAAAGAAATATCTTTCACTGCGGTAACAGTGCCCTTGTTGTACGTTTTGGTGATGTTGTTAAGTGTGATCATTTTCTTAATTCCAAAATTGTAGAATTAGAGAATTGTATAATTGTATAATTGTATAATTCTCTAATTCACTAATTAAATTTCACTTCTCCATACATTCCCAACTTTAAATAACCATCATTCGGCACTCTTATTTTGATAGCATACACCAAATTTGCTCTTTCATCTTTTGTCTGAATCGTCTTTGGTGTAAATTCCGATTTGTTGGAAAT
>JAYVPA010000169.1:0-16205 GCA_043757615.1 Sphingobacteriales bacterium
ACAATTTACGATGTACAATGTACGATTTTATTTTTTATTGCTTTTTGATGACAATTCCGCACAAGTACGCCACGCTAATTGCTTGACTGCATACTTGCGCCAGATCTGAGCGAGAAAAAACGAGACAACGTATTATTTATCAAATACGTCCATAAATTCTACTATTTTTCTATCTACACAATGATTAACAACTAAGTTGAATTTTTTAATATCTTTTACTGATGCGACATAATATGTAGTGTCAGATTCATCATTTTTATAATGCAATTGAAACACATTTTCATACTCCGATGGCTGGATTGAAACAATTGTCTTGGTAGATGTATGTGTTAATAGTTCTACAATCATTTCGTTGTCGGTTTTTTTCAGGAATTTATTAATTGTGTTTATCTCTGATTCTAAAAGTCCGAAAATTTCAAAAGAAGAATCTGCAAACCCAAAACACTCATCTATTCCATCACATCTATTGTATAAAATAAATTCTTTGTGGAATTTTCGCAGAGAAACAAATAATCTAATATTTCTTGCCTGCTCATCATGATTCCAGCTTAGCATTTCGTCGTAGTATTTGTAGGTTTTTGAAGTATCTATAAATAACTGATTTTTTGATAGGTCTAAATTCTTTGGATCATTCATTTCTAATACTACATCTATACCTTCTAAGGGGTCTGCTTTTGTTTTGTTGTGCAATACAAAATGTACTAAAGCTTATAAGTAGCGTAAAAATTTGTAGCTTTTTCATAAGATTAACTATTCCTCGAGTCCTCTCCCCAGTTCAATTTCTCGCGTAGTGTGTTTAGATAAGAGCTTTCGGGCATTCGTAATAATTTGAAGAAGAAGTTTGATTTACGTACTGCCAACTGAAATGTATTGTCAATATTGATAGAACGCGAATCTAAAGAACATAAAAAATTATTGGAACGGCATTCCACTTCAAAAGAAAGTATAGTATTGTCTGCAATTATGATCGGACGTGCATTCAAATTATGAGGTGCTATAGGCGTCATTACAAATGTACCTGAGTTTGGAAATACAATCGGTCCACCGCAGCTCAATGAATACGCAGTAGAACCTGTCGGTGTGGCGATAATCAAACCATCTGCCCAGAATGAATTCAGAAATTCACCATTCAGATAAACGTGTACAACAATCATGGAAGATGAATCTGTTTTATGGATCGTGAATTCATTCAAGCCATAATTTACTTCACCAAAAACAGGCTTATTCGTTTCAACACTAATCAATGTTCTGTCTTCAATAGAATACGTATTTTGCTCAATGGAATCAATCAGGTTTTTTATTTCTTCTTTATGGATATCTGACAAGAAACCCAATCTGCCCATGTTGATACCGGCAACAGGAATTTCGCTGTCGCGCACTAATTGCAAGGTATCTAATAAGGTTCCATCGCCGCCTAATGTAATCAGTAAGTCTATATTTTTTTTAACGTCATTATGATTCTTAAACGTGTTTATTTTTTGTTTCGTAAGATGTTTTTTGAATGCTTTATAATATTCATCAAAAACAAGAAACGGAATTTCTCTTTTAGAAAGCTGCGTAATTAATTCCAGCACATACTGCGTATGCTCTTCTTTAAAAACCCTGCTGTAAATTCCTATCGTCATAATGGCTGCTCGAAATGTAAATATAAGCCTTTCTTTAAATATCTGTTTACGCTGTATTCAATACGAAACAGTTTAGAGTTGAAAGTAACAAAATTTACTCCTACGCCATATCCGAATTGCCACTTATTTTTAAGATCATTGTTTTCTGTAAAATATCTGTCCCACACATAACCTGCATCGAAATATGCCGTGAGATATAAGTTGAGCGGCAAATAAGCCAACGATGAATTTAATATACCAGCATTTTTTCCTTTAAATTTCTGAATCTTACTTAACTGAAAACTAAACACCCGAAAACGGTATTCATTTTTTATCAGCAAAGAATGCTGCCCGTCAATTACATTGAGTTCATAACCTCTTATAGCATTTTCATCATAACCAAATGATTTAATATCCTGCAAATTATAGGGCTGTTTTAGAGGCCAGGAAAATTGCCACTTAATCATTCCTGCAGCAGAAAATCTAGGATGTTTTTTCCAGAGGAAATATTTACTGAATTGAAAACCTGTAGTAGTCATACGCGTTTTCAGAAACCCTAAACCGTAATTTGTAAAATTGACGGACAGATACCAGCCTGCTGTCGGATAAGCTCGCACATTCCTATAGTCTGCAATATAGGTGTATCCTATTTTAAAATATTGCTGTCTCTTTTTCCCCAAAAAATAATTTGGATTTGCGTTGAATGCTGAATCGCTGATAGCAGAAAGTCCGTAACCTGCAGAAAAATAATGGGTGGTATTAATTTGTTTGCGATAAGAAATTTGCGGCGAGACTTCAATCTTTTGTAGCTGCCAGGATTTTCCCAAATCTATATATGCCAATTCATCGTTGACGGTATTATAAGCTATACGTTTGGTTCGCAGCATCGTGTAAAAAACAGATAATCCAACGCGTTCCTTTTTTCTGTTAAACTGCGGAATTGCATAACCAATATCCAGGCGTTGTGCAAATCCAAAACTCAGACCGAGCTGCAACACATCATTTCTTCCTGTAAGGTTACCCCAGTTTACTTGTGCGCCATATTGCAGGCGTTTGAAATCATGATGATGTTCCTTCCACCATTCTGTGACGTTACGGTCGGCGAATCTGATTATCGGCAACGGAATGATTACCCATCGTTCATGTACCTGTATAAATAAATCAAGACTGTCTTCTTCCCAGTTTTTTATGTTTACACTTACTTCATTAAATAATCCGATGTTAAAAATATTCAGACGCTGCTGAAGCAGGGTAGCATCCATATCTTTCGCAGGGAAAGAATCATTTTTATGTATGGTCATCTCCCGATGAATGACAAATGGTTTTGTCTTTTTATTTCCTGTAATTATAATATTACGGATTTTCAGGAATTGTACATTGTCTTGCGAATGTGCACAGTAAAAAGTAAAAAACAAGAAGCAGTATATAATCCTTCTCAATCCTGAAATATTGACACAAAGGTACGCTTTAGTAATAAGTAGTGAGCAGTAAGCAGGAGATTTTCACAATTATTAATGAAATAAAAACAAGCCCAAAACCTGTCCGAACATACCAACGAGAAATCCTGCATACACCTCTTTCATCGTGTGTGCGCCGAGGTATAAACGGGCAGATGCAATGGCTCCGGTCAATAATATGATTGCTAGAAAATAATAGCTCATATCTGATGGTGAAACAAAAACGAGCAACATCATTGCTGTCAATGCGCCGCTGATGCCTACCATGTGCAGACTTATCTTAAAAAAAACATTAATGACAAATGATGCAAAAATGGAAACCAAAGTACCCAACATGAAAACTCCCATCATGTACGGGAAATTTATTTTACGGATGGCGAGAAATGCCCAGACATAACATACGATAGTTATGACCAGCGGAATGATTCGCTGTTTATGATCATGCATTTCGAAACTGTCAATAAAATCAAGTTTGCGTAACAAGAGAATTGCAATTGCAGGAAACATAAATGTATTGATGAATACTACAGCGATTACGATTCCTGTTGACATTCCTGCAAAAGAAAACGGATTAGTGTATAATAATAACAATACAAACAATGTTGGTATTAATAAGGGATGGAAAAGGTAAGATAGTATTTTTGATATTGCTTTGATCACTGATTCATTTATTATAATTCTTTACGCAATCTTGCAACCGGAATATTTAGTTGTTCCCTATATTTCGCCACAGTTCTTCGTGCAATGTTGTAGCCTTTTTCTTTGAGTTGCTCCGTTAAGAATTCATCACTCAAAGGTTTGGATTTATCTTCTGCGAGAATTAAACTTTCCAATATTTTTTTCACCTCACGGGTAGAAACTTCTTCGCCACTTTCCATTTGTAATCCTTCTGAGAAAAAATGTTTTAATGAAAAAACACCAAATTCTGTCTGGCAATATTTACTGTTTGCGACACGCGAAACTGTAGAAATATCTAATGAAGTGATCTCTGCAATGTCTTTCAGAATCATCGGACGCAATTTCATTTCATCGCCTGTCATAAAATATTCTTTCTGAAAAAATACCATCGCTTCCATGGTTACAAACAAGGTATGCTGACGTTGTTTAATCGCATCAATAAACCATTTTGCCGCATCTATTTTTTGTTTGATAAACACAACCGCTTCTTTTTGTTTTTTATCTTTCATGCTTCCTTTTCCGTAAGAAGTCAGCATTTCCTTAAACGAATCGCTGATGCGTAAATCCGGAGCATTTTTTCCATTCAGCAAAACTTCTAATTCCCCGTTAATATTTTCTACTGTAAAATCAGGAATGATGGTCTGATGATTTACAGAACTGGTTTCGGACGCACCGCCCGGTTTTGGATTCAGATGTAAAATAATATCAATTGCTGCTTTCAAAGTAGCTTCATCAATATCCAAAGACTTCAATAATTTATCGTAATGCTTTTTTGTAAACGCTTCAAATTGTGTATTAATAATTCTCAACGCCATTTTTACATTGGTATTTTGTTCCTTACGTTCCAATTGTATTTGCAGACACTCTTGCAGGTTGCGTGCGCCAACTCCTGACGGATCAAAGCGATGAATCGTCCGTAACACTTCTTCGATTTCCTCCGCCGTCGTAGTTACATTTTTTTGGAATGCCAAATCATCTACGATAGCATCCAACTCGCGACGCAGATATCCGTCATCATCAATACTACCGATTAGCTGGTCTGCAATCTGCCAGTCGTGTTCATCTAAATCCAACATATGCAACTGCTCATCTAAAAAATCGTGGAAGGTTTTTCCAACTGCTAAAGGAGTAACTTTTTTATCTTCTTTCCCTTTATAATCTTCTCCGCCGTCACTGTTATAATCATACTCCTCTTTCGTGTATTCCTGCACATCTAAACTGTCAGAAAAATCATCTTCTTCACTGCTGCTGTCATACTGTTCGTCCTCGTCATCGCGAATTTGTTCCGGTTCGGATAAATCCTCTTTTTCATCATAATCAGAAATGCTTTCTTCCAGGGCCGGATTGATTTCCAGTTCTTCCTTAATACGCTGTTCTAAATTGGCGGTAGGAACTTGTAATAACTTCATCAGCTGTATCTGTTGCGGTGATAGCTTTTGAAGCATTTTTTGTGACAGGCGTTGATTGAGCATTTATTTAGTTATAGAATTGGAGAATTATAGAATTGATAAATAGTTTTTAAGTTCAAAAAGATAAATGGAATATAGATTGTCAAATATTAGTGTACATATCTTGTTTTTCATGTAAAACCGCAATTATAATAACCTGCTGCTTACTATTATCTCTTTCGTAATATAACACAAATGGGAATCGTTTTAATAATATTCTCCTGTTATCGTCTATCACTTTCTTATATTCAACAGTATCGTCTGAAAGAATATTAATTTTTAATTTTACTTCGAATATAAATTCTTTTCCTAAACCAATTCTCTTTTCTTCATAATATTGTTGTGCTTGCTGAATATCTGTTTTCGCCTTCTTAGAAATCTTAATGGTATAAATCATAAACCTCCCTCTTCCTCATTCCAATTCAACAATTCTGTTTCATTTATCTTATATTCTTTCAGTCTGGTTCTGACAATTTCTTTATGCCATTCAGGCACTTCTGTTTCATTATCGATAGCTAATAACCTGCCGATAGCATTTAAAATCCATTCCTCTTCCACATGTTCCAATTCATTTATAATCTGTTTCTTTTTTAATTCTATTGTATTCATTGATCCATCTATTTATTCTAAAATTAAACAATTAACATCAAAAACAGATGTGTTTTTTCTAAAACTCGGCGCTTTTCGGGTAGCGTGGAAACGGAATTACATCTCGGATGTTTCCCATGCCTGTAACAAATAAAACCAGTCGTTCGAAGCCCAAACCAAAACCTGCATGCGGACAAGTACCGAATTGGCGTGTTTCCAGATACCACCAGATGCTTTCTTCTTCTATGCCGAATTTATGTGCACGAGCTTTTAATTTCTCATAATCCTCTTCTCGTTGTGAGCCGCCAATGATTTCTCCGATTCCCGGAAATAAAACATCCATCGCACGAACGGTTTTTCCATCCTCACTCAACTTCATGTAGAATGCTTTTATATGCTCCGGATAGTCCGTTAAAATCACTGGTTTTTTATACTGTTTTTCAACTAAATAACGTTCGTGTTCAGATTGTAAATCAGTGCCCCAATCCACAGGGAACTGGAATTTCTTTTTCGCATTTTTTAAAACTTCTACCGCTTCAGTATAGGTTAAGCGCTGAAATTTGTTTTCTACAACGAATTTTAATTTTTCTATCAAGCCTAATTCACTGCGTTCCTGCGTTGGTTTTTGTTTTTCTTCTTCCGCAAAACGTGCATCTAAAAATTGTAAATCATCGCCACATTTTTCTAACGCATATTTTACTAAATATTGTAAGAAATCTTCTGCTAAATCCATGTTGTCAACCAAATCGTTGAAAGCAACTTCCGGTTCAATCATCCAGAATTCTGCTAAGTGACGAGAAGTATTAGAGTTTTCCGCTCTGAACGTTGGACCAAATGTATAAATCTTAGACAATGCCATTGCACCTAATTCACCTTCTAATTGACCTGAAACTGTCAGGTTAGTTTCTTTACCAAAAAAGTCTTGTGAATAGTCAACTTTTCCGTCTTCTGTTTTAGGTGGATTCGTCGCATCTAATGTTGTTACCCGAAACATTTCACCTGCGCCTTCTGCATCAGAACCCGTGATAATGGGTGTATGCAAATAGAAAAATCCTTTATCATTAAAATAATTATGAATCGCAAATGCCAGCGCATGTCTGATTCTCAAAATAGCACCAAATGTATTCGTTCGGGGACGCAAATGTGCTTTTTCCCTTAAAAACTCAAAAGAGTGTTTTTTAGGCTGAATCGGATATTTTTCAGCATCCGCTTCTCCTAAAACAATTATTTTTTCTACTTGTAATTCTACTTTTTGATTGCCTTGCGAAGCAATTAATTTTCCATGTACTTCCAGACAAGCGCCTGTATTTGCTTTTGCAAGAACATCTTCTGAAATTTTTTCAGCTTCTACAACAGCCTGTATATTATTGATAGTGGTGCCGTCATTAATATTGATAAATGTTACATTTTTACTTTGGCGTTTAGTACGCACCCAACCGCGCACGATTATGACACTGTCAAGCACCGCTTCTTCTAAAATTTGTTTTATGTATTGCTTATTCATACTTTAAAATTAAACTTCAAAAATAAGATATTTTATTTAGTGTATAGAACACAGATTTCAAAGATTATTATGATTTAATGCTCCGTTCATCTTATCAATCCTGATTATCCGGGTTCTGTCATTTCAAAAGCACTTATTTAATTGGAACAAATCCTTATCTTTAGGACAAATTTTAAAAGATATGAGTTTAGTTCCTGTCGTGAATTTGCAAGATTATTTATCAGGAGATGCTGATAAGAAAAATGCTTTTATACAACAAATTGGCAAAGCATTTGAAGAAACCGGGTTCGTGGCTGTTGAAGGTCATGGCATTCCGCAAAGCGATATTGATAAATTTTATGGTCTTGTGGAAGAGTTTTTTGCTTTACCGGTTGATACAAAATGGAGTTACGAAAAAGTAGAATATGCTGGTCAGCGTGGTTATACTTCATTCGGAAGAGAAAAAGCGAAACAAAGTGAATTGGCAGATTTGAAAGAATTCTGGCAGATTGGTCAGTATATTGAAGATGGCGAGGTGATGCCTGCTGCTGATTATCCAAATAATATCGAAGTATCAGAATTTCCTGAATTTAACAGTGCAGGAAAATCTTTATATAAAAGTTTTGAGAACTCCGGCAGACATTTATTACGCGCTATCGCGAATTACTTAAACTTAGACGAAAATTATTTTGATGCAAAAATCCATAATGGAAACAGCATCTTACGTGCTATTCATTATCCGCCGATTAAAGAAGAACCGAAATCTGCCATCCGTGCGGAAGCTCATGAAGACATCAATCTAATTACGTTGCTGGTGGGTGCAAGTGCCGATGGTTTGCAATTGTTACATAAAGATGGAAACTGGTACGACATCAAAGCAGGCGAAGGACAGATTATCGTAAACATCGGTGATATGCTGCAACGTTTGTGCAATAATAAACTGAAATCAACCACACACCGCGTAGTAAATCCTCCGAAAGAAAAATGGGGAACACATCGCTACTCTATTCCTTTCTTCCTGCACCCGAGAAGTGAAGTGAGATTGGATTGTCTGTCAAATTGTGTTGACGCAGCGCACCCGGTTGCGTATGAACCAATTTCTGCAGGTGAATATTTAGATGAACGTTTGAGAGAAATCGGGTTGAAAAAATAATCCGTAAAAATATGCCTTCTTCATTATCTATTAAACTAGGAGATTTTTTATACAAGAATGCATTTCCTGTATACAATATTATTTATCCTTTTTTTAAAAGAAGACAGGACAAACAAGATATTGCATTGATGCAGCTGCATATAAAAAAAGGCGATGTGGTTTTAGATATTGGCGCAAACATTGGTTTCTACACAAAAATCCTTTCTGAATTAGTGGGTGATACCGGTAAAGTGTTTGCGTTCGAACCTGATAAGACAAATTATAGTTATCTTATCAAAAATGCAGGTCATTTAAAAAATGTAGCATTCAACAATAAGGCGGTAAGTGATAAAACAGGCACCATTACATTGTACCATTCTGACTTGTTAAATGTTGACCATAAAACATACGCTACAGAAAATTATACTTCTGCCAGCGAAATAGATTGTGTGGCAATGGATGATGTTATTCCAGACCAGAAAGCAGATTTTATAAAAATTGATATCCAGGGATTTGAATATTTTGCATTTCAGGGAATGCAGGAAATCTTTAACAAAAACCCAAACCTGAAAATTATCACCGAGTTTTATCCGCTTGGAATGTTTAATGCAAAAATAGATGCAACTGCACTTTCAGAATTATTATGGAAAAATAATTTCATTATCTACAAAACAGAAAATAATATAACAAGCGAATTCACTGCATCAGATATTGCAAAATATACCGCAATAAAAGATGAGTATACTTTTGTAGACTTATTTATTGAAAAGAAAAAATAAAATGGCAAAACAACAACCTATAAAAAAACAGCCTGTTCAAAAACCTTTGATTAAACCTAAAACTCCAGGCAGTAAAGTTGCCTCCACATCAAAAACTATTTATGATTATCTGGAAACACATTTTTCTTCCAAAAGAAATTTTTACCTTATTCTTCTGGTAGTTTTGGCAGCGTTGTTTTCATTTATGTGTTTTGATAATAAAATCTCTACTGCAAATGATGATGCATTATATATTGAATCCGGCGCAAAATATGCGCACGCTTTTTTTTCAAAAGATAGTTGGTATACAGCCAATGCTCCTTTATATCCTATTGTTTTAGGCTTACTGATAAAAATAATCGGTGTTCGTTTGATGTTGTTAAAAATATTTTCTCTGATCTGTTTTGTTGCTGCCATCTATTTTATTTTCCGCGCATATGAAAAACGTATTCCATATTTAATCCTTGTTCCTGCATTACTCCTTACGTCTGTAAACTATCAGTATCTGATGTATGCAAGCTTAACGTATACAGAGACATTTTCTTTAATGATTTTTGGAATCTGTTTTTATCTGCTATTCAAAGCTTTTGACAAAATAGATTCAGAAACATTTGATATAAAAAGCAGCATTCCGCAATTTTTACTGATTGGGTTTTTATTCTTTTTAATGATGATTACCCGCAGCGTTGCATTAGGAGCAATTGGCGTGGTGGCTGTGTATTTTTTATACAGAAGGAAATATACTGCTGCAATTGCATCTGTCATAGGATTTGCAATATTTTATTTTATCTACAAATTTGCTGTATCAATTATCTGGAAACCGGATGATTCCCAATTTGCCACACAAACCAAACTAATGTTCCAAAAGGATGTGTATCATCCGCAGGCAGGTAACGAAGATCTATCAGGTTTTATCGTACGGTTCTGGCAAAATTGCCAGATATATATATCGTCACGTTTCTTTTATGTGTTAGGCTTCCGCGAGGAAACATCGCCAAATAATGTTCCGCTTACACTTCTTTCTATTGTTCTGGTTGTATGGTCGGTTTTTCTGATGCATACAAAAAAAGCGTACACTTTGTTATTTACGACATTGTTTTACGGAGCATTACTTGCCGTTACTTTTATAACATTAAATGTGTCCTGGGGGCAGACAAGATTAATAATGATTTTTCTTCCATTTATTCTTTTTAGCATATTCTATATTCTGTACTATTATGGAAGTCAGTTTTCTTTCTTACAGCCAATGCTTCCATTTTTGTTTTTTATTCTTTTTTTCGTCAGCATGTCCGCAACATTCAAACAGGTAAAATTACGGTTCCCTGTTTTTATTGAAAACGTAACAGGCGACCCGACGTATGGTTACACTCCCGACTGGCAGAATTATATCAAGATGACGAAATGGTGTGCAGACAATTTACCAAACGATACTAAATCAATAGCTGTTCGTAAAGCGCCTATGTCGTTTATCTTTTCTAATGGGAAAGAATTCTATCCGATATATGGCACGCCTACGCAAAATCCGGATTCATTGTTAATTCCACTCAGACAATCCAAAGTTAATTATTTAATGACGTGTGAGTTGCGTGCAAATCCTGATATGTATGTGGAAGGGCAGATTATCGGTACCATGCATCGTTACGCCTATTATATTCAGCAAAAATATCCGGCTGCATTTGAATTTGTACATCAGGAAGGTGAACAGGAAAAAGCTATTTTATATAAAATAAACTATCGTTATATAGATTCCTTAAAAAATATACAACAATAAAGTTATTTTTTTATATTTGAGTATAACTGAAATTAAATCCTTTATTATGAAAAAGATTCTCTTCTTATTTTTAATTGGTGTATTAATAATTCCATTTTTATTTACAATAACATCTTGTAATACAAATACTAACCCATCACCAGTACATGATACTGTAATTGTATATGTGCACGATACTACGAATACACACGATACGACAGCCTGTACAAATTGTTTTGGTGCTGTCGGTTGTTATCTGTTTAACGGAAATGCAAACGATGCATCCGGAAATGGAAATAATGGTACCGTTATTGGTGCAACTTTAACTGCAGGACATAAAGGGAATGCAAACAGTGCATATTATTTTAACAAAAGCGCAAGCACAAGAATTGAACTTCCAAATTTAAGTGCGTTTGATAATGCAGGAGAATTATCGGTTAGCGTTTGGGCAAAAACCGATAATGTAACAGCATATGGAACTACAATCTTAACAACTACCCCGGATGCAAGTAATGACCGTTTTCAAATAAATATCAACTGGTCGGGAAGTCCTTTAAACACAAATATTTTTGATTATGGCAATATATCTTCCGGCAGGTTAACATCACCGGCTGCTACTCCTGCATTTGACACCTGGGAGCATTATGTATTTGTCAAAAGCACTTCCGGTAACTTTATGAAGATTTATAAGAATGGAGTACAAATTGCAACTAAAACAGGCGGTGCAAGTATCTCAAACAAAGCTAAGATACTTGTATTAGGAGGAAGCCCTACTAATTCGGAGCATACTGATCAGTTTTTTAAAGGCACTTTAGATGATTTGAAAATATTCAACAGAGCGCTTTCTGCATCAGAAGTCTCTACCATTTATAATGATGAGAAATAAATCAAAATAAATAAACTACAGGCCATCTGATTTACAGATGGTCTTTTTTATTGCATTTCACTGTGATTGTTTTTGTATTTTTGCTGGACAAAATGGAAGATAAAATTTCACATTTAGATTTACCGGAAACAACACTGGAACATAGAAACATTATTCTGTCCAAACCTTTTTTAAAAAGAATTTATGTGGACTGGTACAATAATTTTAAAAACTATAGTGAACAACAGTCCGTTCAGGGAAAAGTCCTGGAGATTGGCTCCGGTGGTGGTTTCCTGAAAGATATCTATCCGGATGTTATTACTTCAGATATTATGCCATTGTCTGTTTGTGATATGCAGTTTGCTGCAGAAAAAATGCCTTTTGAAAATGATTCACTGAAAGCAATCTTTATGTTGAATGTGTTACACCATATTCCAAACAACGAAGCATTTTTCAGTGAAGCACAACGTACTCTAAAAAAAGACGGTTTTATTTATATGATAGAACCTGCTACTACTTGGTTTTCAAAATTGATTTATAAGAATCTTCATCACGAGCCGTTTGATGAAAAAAGACCGGATTGGAAATTTGAAAGCAAAGGACCACTGAGTGACGCGAATGGGGCAATTCCCTGGATAATATTTAAAAGAGATTATCAAAAATTCCGGCAATTATTTCCCGAATTGGAACTGGTCACTTTTAAATATCATACACCATTCAAATATTTATTGTCCGGGGGTTTATCCAAACCGAACCTGTTGCCTTATTTTTTATTCGGTTTTATATCTTTCATGGAAAAAATAATTTCTCCGTTTAATTCAAAGATTGCTTTGTTTCAAACTATTATTGTCAGAAAAAAAATAACTTAAAATGCTTTTATCCGCGCGTAAACAAGATATATTTAATCATTTTGAAAGCATTGCGGCCAATTATCTGCAATACAGAAAACGATTTTCTTATTACGGAAAGGATATTGAAAATTATTTTAATTTCTTCATCAGTGAAACAGATTCGATTTTAGAAATTGGATGTGGCTCAGGCGAAACCATTCACGCATTAAAAGGAAAAGAGAAAACAGGAATCGACTTCAGTCCGAAAATGATTGAAGTGGCAAAAACATCTTATCCCGATGTAGATTTTTATGTAATGGATGCTGAAAACATTATACTGGATAAAAAATTTGATGTCATTATTTTCAATAATATCATTGGCTATTTAGATAATATTCAGGATGTGTTATATGCAATAAAAAAGAATTGCCATGAGCACACGCGTATTATTATTTCATATTATAATCATTACTGGGAACCGTTTTTAAACTTTGGTGAAACAATTGGTTACAAAACAAAATCGCCGCAACAAAACTGGCTGGATGCAAAAGATATTTCCAACTTGTTATACTTATCGGGTTTTGAAACCTACCGCACAAACAAACGCTTATTACTGCCTGTTTATATCCCAATCCTATCATGGTTTTTAAATAAATACATTGCCAAGCTGCCGATATTTAAATCGCTGTGTTTAAATCAGTTTTTATTCGCGCGACCTTTATTGAACTATAAAGAAGAAGATGTTGCTGAAAAATATTCTGTGAGCATTTGTATTCCTGCACGTAATGAAAGCGGTAATATTGAAAATGCAATATTGCGTTTACCAAAATTCAGCAAGCACCAGGAAATTATTTTTATAGAGGGAAATTCTTCTGACGATACCTGGCAGAAAATTCAGGATATACAAATGAAGTATAAGGATACGCATGATATAAAAATCGGGCAACAACCAGGTAAAGGAAAAGGCGATGCAGTAAGATTAGGCTACTCCATGGCAACGCAGGATATACTGATGATTCTGGACGCCGACCTTACCATGCCACCGGAAGAATTGCCAAAGTTCTATAATGCGCTTGCAACAGGAAAAGGTGAATTCATTAATGGCTCTCGTTTAGTTTATCCCATGGATAAAGATGCGATGCGTTTTTTAAATACATTAGGAAATAAATTTTTCAGCTGGGTTTTTTCCTGGTTACTGGAACAACCAATTAAAGACAGTTTGTGCGGCACAAAAGTAATGTTCCGCGAAGATTATTTAAGGCTGATTACAAACAGAAAATTCTTTGGCGATTTTGATCCGTTCGGTGATTTTGATTTATTGTTTGGCGCATACAAACTAAATCTGAAAATTATTGACTTACCAATCCGTTACAAAGAACGAACATATGGCACAACAAATATTTCGCGTTTTACAAACGGATTTATGCTGTTGCGGATGTGCTGGTTTGCTGCAGGAAAAATAAAATTCTGGTAGAAAGTATTATTCTTCTTTCGGCTTCTTCTCTTTCTTATTTGCAGTAAAATACTTTAAGAAGATAATTTCTTTTTCTGTAAGAAAACGCCATTTACCGCGCGGTAAATTTTTCTTGGTCAGGCCGGCGTATAATACTCTGTCCAGTTTCTGAACTTCATATTCCAAATGCTCAAATATCCTACGGACAATACGATTTTTTCCGCTGTGTAATTCAAGACCTACATGTCGGTCATCACCGCGCGGCAGGGTATATTCTACTTCATCTACTTTTGCTTTACCGTCTTCCAATTCTACACCTGCTCTGATTTTTAAAATATCTTTCTGGTCTAATGCTTTGTCTAATTCTACCTGATAGACTTTAGTTACCTCACCGCTTGGATGGGATAATTTTTGTGCCAACTCCCCATCATTCGTCATCAGTAAAACGCCTGTAGAGTTTCTGTCCAATCTGCCGACAGGATACAAACGAACATCTTTTACCGTATTCACTAATTCCATTACCGTCTTGCGCTCTCTATCATCAGAAACAGTAGTTAGATAACCTTTCGGTTTATTCAGCAACACATATACTTTCTTTTCGTTTTGTACTTTCTTGTTTTTAAACTTTACAACATCTTTAGGTTTCACTTTGTAACCCATTTCCAAAACCACTTGGTCATTCACTGAAACATAACCAGCTTTGATATACTCATCAGCTTGTCTGCGAGAGCAAACGCCGGCATTAGAAATAAACTTATTCAAACGCGTTTCATCCTGAACAGCTTCTTCTCTTGGTGGCGTAAAATTCTTTACGGCCTGCTCAATCTTGTAAGCAAACGGATCATTTTTCGGAACAAAAGACTTCTTGTTTTTCTGGAAGTTAGTTTTGTTGGGCGATGTCAACGGCTGTATTGGCGTTCTCGATATTCTCTTTCTCACCTATCTGATTTTGAAGTTCTTCAAATTCTTTTAGTTTTGGCAATTCATCTAATGAGTTGATTCCAAAATAATCTAAAAATTGTTGTGTTGTTTTGTATAATAATGGTTTTCCCGGCTCTGTACTTCTGCCAGCAATTTCTACCAATTCTTTTTCCATTAATTTCTGAATCGTGTAATCTGCATTCACGCCGCGAATGGTTTCAAGTATATTTTTTGTTACGGGTTGTTTATACGCGATAATTGCCAATGATTCTAAAGCTGCTGTTGTTAAACGCTTTACTGTATTTCTGTTTAAAAATGCCGAAACGATTAAATGATAATCTGACTTTGTCAGAAATTGATAACCGCCGCCAACTTCTCCTAATTGAAATGGAAATAAATCGTTGGCGTATTTCTCTGAGATGACATGGATAACGCCTTCTATTTCTTCCTGTGTGAATGGCGTTTCTGCCGTTTTATTCAGATACGTCAATAATGTCTCCACCTTAACGGGACTTTCTGCCGCAAAAATGATGGCTTCTATATTTTTTTGTACTTCTTCCACAGCATAAAGATAAGGAATTTGGTGTTATGATTTTGCAGAAAATGCTTCCATTTTTTAAAGCGGAAAACATAAAATATTTGTTTTAACATTGCCTTACAAAAACAGCTACCCACTTGTACTGCTTTGCAACAATAAGTATCTAATTATAAATCAGTAATTTACATTTATCCATAAACAATCTCGTACATCTTACGCTAAGATTATATTTACTTCTCTAAATTTGGTGGTCTCTAAAAATCAGAGAAAATATGTCAAATGATTATTGGAAATATTGGGAATTAGTTACTTCAAACGGAAAGCAATATTGGCAATTTTCTGCGCCTGATTTTCTAAAAAATGAAACCGGAACCGTTGACTGGAATTCAGAAAAAAGTGTTCTTTTTTTAAACAAAATGTCAGAATCCTTTATCTACAACAAACAAGACAATCCAAACGCTGCAGATTTGGTTTTTCGCTCTCAAAAAACAGCCTTTGATCTGCAACCTATAAAAAAAAATCCTTTTACTGAATTTGGAAATGTTAAAGAAAATAATATTGCTGCATCTTTGTATAAAGGGATTCATTTTTATTCATCCCTGCAAACCAAAGACGGCAATTGGACCGGTGATTATGGTGGTCCTTTATTTTTATTACCCGGAATTATAATAGCATCGTATATAACTCATACACCTTTTGA
>JAYVPA010000170.1:0-16162 GCA_043757615.1 Sphingobacteriales bacterium
GAAGTAACACATTCAGTGGATGGCAAAACGCTGCTGAAGAATTTTGTGGTAGATATCTGTGGCTGTCGTCAGGATTGGACACCATTAGCATTTGTGGAAGAGACGGTAAACGATATCAGAAAACAAGTAGGATCCGACAATGTAGTACTTGGCTTAAGCGGAGGTGTAGATTCAAGTGTTGCTGCGCTTTTATTGCATAAAGCAATTGGAAATCAATTAGTTTGTATATTTGTAAATAATGGGTTACTTCGTTATAATGAATTTGAATCTGTATTGGATTCTTATAAGCATCTCGGCTTAAACGTCATTGGTGTTGATTCTTCAAATCAGTTTTATAATGAACTAAAAGGCATTTCAGAACCTGAAGCTAAGCGAAAAGCTATCGGTAAAGTCTTTATAGACGTATTTCAGGAAGAAGCTCAAAAACTGGAAAATGTAAAATGGCTTGGCCAGGGAACCATTTATCCGGACGTAATTGAGTCTGTTTCTGTACATGGCCCGTCTGCAAAGATAAAATCACATCATAATGTAGGTGGTTTACCGGAGAAAATGCACCTGAAAATCATAGAACCGCTGAACAGGCTATTTAAAGATGAGGTTCGACGTGTCGGAAAAGCATTAGAATTACCTGAAAATATCCTCCACAGACATCCGTTTCCGGGACCTGGCTTAGGTATTCGCATTCTAGGTGATGTGACTGCTGAAAAAGTGGCAATCCTGCAGAAAGCCGATTATATTTTCGTAGAAAGTTTAAAAAGAGAAGGCTTGTATAATGATGTATGGCAAGCAGGCGTTATGTATCTGCCAGTTCAGAGTGTGGGCGTTATGGGTGATGAAAGAACTTATGAAAATGTTGTAGCTTTGCGAGCCGTATCAAGCGTGGATGGCATGACAGCAGATTGGTGTCATTTGCCATATGAATTTTTGGCACGTGTTTCGAATGAAATTATAAATAATGTAAAAGGTATAAATAGAGTAGTATATGACATTAGTTCAAAACCGCCTGCGACTATCGAGTGGGAATAATTTAATCATTTTACTTTTGATATTTTTAGGAGTTACCTCCTGTTCTGCTAAAAAAGTGTCTGCTACCAAAAAAGTGGAAGTGATTAACATTCAGCCAAAAATAACGAGTATCGAACCAAAGTTTTCTAACACTTCAAAGAGTTATGAAGATTCTATATATAAAAATCCGGTGATTTTTGACTTAGATAATAACTATAATAAAGACTATACAACTAATTCAAATACAAACACTTCAACAACAAAAAATAAAGTGTTTAATAATGACCCTAATCGTATTCATAATATTGCTGTAATACTTCCATTCTTTTTAGACCAGATTCCATTAGGTCAATATGTAGATGATTCAACCAAGCAGTTAAGTGTTGATTCCAGAAATGCTATCGAGTTTTATTTGGGGTGTCAGATGGCTCGTGAAAGATTTATAAGTGAAAATCTGCAAACTAACGTTTATTTTTTAGATGACAGAAATGACTCATTAACAACAGTTTCCCTATTCAATGTAAAGCCATTTCCTAATGTGGATTATATAGTAGGACCTTTATACTTTAAGACCCTGAAAACTGTGGCAGATTTAGCTAGAAACAATCAGATTCCATTAATTTCTCCAATAGCTAACTCTATGTATATTAAGGACAATTTCTATTATTTCAATGCGATTGGTTCTTTAAAAAGCCAGTATGAATTTATATTGCAACAGACAAAAACAAAATTTCCGGCAAAAAATCTGGAAGTTATTTATGACGGACAAGATTCAACGGCAGAAAGCATTAATATTTTAAAATCTTTGGCTGACAAATATTATGGCTATGCAACGATAAAGTATAGTTCTTTACGGGCTTGGGATGATGCTGCAAAATCCTTATCATTAGCAGATACTTTAAGTGAAAGAGTTGTTTTAATCTATTCATCTAAAGAAACTTATATAAAATCAATTATAGCAAAACTTAAACCAACAAAAAATCACTTACATATCTTTGCTACTTCTTGCATAAAAAGTACAAAAGCGCTGGAGGATTCAAAAAATCCCCATAGTGTGTATGCAGTTTATCCATTCAACACAGATAATCCTAATTTTAGTTTCTTTGCTGCTAAGTATGAAGAAAAATACAAGAAGAAAACGACAGAAACTGCTAATCAGGCATTTGATATCATGATGCACCTTTTGAATAGTATGGATAAAAATAAAAATCTACAGGATAATACTTATAATTATACCAGTGATTTTGATAATACCCAAACCAAGTTCCAGTTTAAACCGGTCTTAAATAAAAATGGCAACGTTGATTATTACGACAATACATTTTTGTACCTTTACAAATACGTAAACGGAACTTTTATCATCACAACACCTTAGTCTTTTATGAAAAAAACACTTTTCCTTACAGCATTTATTGTTGTAACCTCTCAATTGTTTTCTCAATACAACTTTCAGCTTTTAGGAAAAAAAGTATATTCGGCTCAGAACCTGTCAGGAAGCTGGGGTTGGAATGATACTATCAATCATAAAGAATATGCTTTAGTAGGAACAACAAAAGGTTTATCTATTGTAGATATTACCACTCCGACAAATCCTGTAGAAGTAAAATTCATCAACGGGAAACAGGGAACTTGGCGTGAATGTCAGACCTACAAAAACTACGCTTATATTACCCAGGATAACGATACTACCAATTCAGAAGGTATTCTGATATATAATTTAGGTCAGCTTCCCGGGGGAAAAGCAGATACATTTAAAGGATCTAGTCCAAACAATTATATTGCACGCAGCCATTCCTTGTTTATAGACGAAAAAGGATTCCTCTATTTAAACGGTGGTGATGCAAAAGTGAATGGCACCAGAACAAATGGCGTAATCATATACGATTTGAAACCCAATCCTATGAAACCAACCTTTGTAGGTTATACATTAGACTTATTTGGAACCGGTGCCGTAAATTATGTTCATGATTGCTATGTTAGAAATGATACAATGTATCAGGCGCACATTTACAACAACCGATTTACGGTATGGGATGTCAGAGATAAATCGAATCCGGTGAAATTACAGGATTTTGCAACAGCTTACAGTACTATTCACAATATGTGGTTATCCGATAACAGTAAAACATTGTTTGTAAGCCATGAAGAATTCGGATTACCTGCGGAAGCATATGATGTGTCAGATTTAAGTAATATTCACCAATTGTGTGAATTCAGGGTATCTCCTACCAATCAGGAGATTCTTCATAATGTACATGTCCTGAACGATTTTATCATTGGTTCCTATTATTCAGATGGTGTGGCAATTTTTGACGGTTCGGATCCTACGAATGTTATTCCTGTAGGATATTACGATACGCAGCCCACTTCTACCAGAACGGAGAACGGCGTTTGGGGAGCTTGGGGATTTTATAAATCAGGTGTCATCTCTTTAAGTGATATGATAAAAGGCTTGTATATTGTGAAACCAACTTATGTTCGTGGCGCAAGAATACAGGGGATGGTAACAGATACGAATACAAATGCAGTAATATATAATGCAAAAATCAGTTTTACAGACACCACTATTTCTGCAAATACTACGATTGATGGTATTTACAAAACAGGTTCTGCCAAAGCGGGTTTAACAAATTTCAAAGCAGAGAAAGTAGGTTATATCACAAAATACTTTACAGCAACCCTGGTAAATGGAAAAATTGACACTGTAAATATTCAATTACGCCAGGTTCCGGTTCGCGTTACTGTAAGAACTTCTTTTTGCCAGGGCAGAGACTATACCCTTCCTGATGGCATAAGTGTATCAGCTGCAGGTACTTACACATCAGATATCGTCCTTCCGTCCGGAAAGGACTCTATCATCACTACAGTCTTAACACAAAAGAATAAAACCACGTCCTCATTCAGTACCACATTTTGCCAAGGAACAAATTATACATTACCCAGTGGAAGAATCGTTTCAACAGGTGCAGTTTATTCAGATACAATTCCAAATGCAATCGGTTGTGATTCTATTATTACCATCAATTTATCACAATTGCCCTATTCATCATCTATAAAAGTAGCAGATATTTGCGAAGGTGATATTTATCATTTACCAGGTGGAAGCACAACTGCAACTGCCGGCATATTTAATGACACTTTACAAAACTTCAGAGGTTGTGATTCATTACTAACTACTTACGTCTACGTTCATCCTCTTTTCTATAAAACAAAACAGGATTCTATCTATACAGGCGATATCTATCATCTGCCTGATGGAACAACTACATCTGCACCGGGAACTTACACGGACAGTTTGTTTACAGTTTATGGTTGTGATTCTGTAGTTACAATAGATTTAAAAGTACTGGACACAACGACGATTACCGGTATTCGCAATAACCTGAATGAAATTCAGCTGAAGTTTGCGTTGAATAACAATGAATTGAGCATTATCAATCATACAAATACAACGATTACAGAATTAAGTATTTATAATTCGATCGGTACTTTAGTAAATACCTTTTACAAACCGGAAAATACTATTTTACTGCCAAGTCTGCCAAAAGATATATACATCATTAGAGCAATTACTAACACTAAGGAACAGCGGATTGGCAAAGTGGTCATTTATTAATTGATTTATAACATTATGTGCATTAATCTTTTAGATTTTTTGCTCAAAAGCCGTATATTCGCACCCTTATTTAATAAATAACATGGGTAAAGGAACAAGAACGGCGCTGGTAATTCTTACAGCATTAGTAGTATTGATTTGCATTTATTGCTTGTCTTTCACATTCAAAGTAAATTCTATAGAAAGTAAAGCAGAAGCTTTAGCGGAACAAAGCATTCCAATGCAGGATTTGGAAAAACGCTATCCCGGTAATCAATTAGCACAATTTTTATATGAAGATTCAGTACATCAGGAAAGAATCGTACACAAAAACAGATACCTGGATTCTATTTCTAATGAAAAAGTGTATTTGTGGAATACATTTAAATCCTGCAAGGAACAACAACTTAACTTAGGTCTGGACTTACAAGGTGGTATGAGTGTTGTATTGCAGGTTTCTTTGAAAGAATTATTGCAGTCACTTTCTGATAACAGTCGAGATCCGAAATTTAATAAAGCTTTAGATTTAGCTGAACAAAGAATGGCTTCTAACAATAGCGACTATATCACTTTATTTATAAAAGCATTCAAAGAATTAAGTCCTGATACAAAACTGGCGCAAACATTTGCTACAAAAAACAATAAGGATGAAATCACTTTTGAAAGTTCTGATGCTGTAGTTGAAAAATATATCCGTAAGCAATCAGGTGATGCGATTAACAGAACATACAGTATTATTCAATCCCGTATTGACCAGTTCGGTACAAAGCAACCTTCTGTTACCTTAGAACCAAACAAAGGCAGAATCACTGTAGAAATTGCAGGTGTTGATAACCCGGCGCGTGTTCGTCGTTTATTACAGGCGACAGCTAGCTTAGAATTCTGGGAAACATATAAGGCTACTGAAATTGCAAAATCTATCAATGATGCAAATACAGCTTTAAAAAACTACTTAGATACACAAAAAGATTTAGGTAAAGATTCTTCCACTGTAGCAAAAGCAAATAATATCCTTACCGCTTCCACAGATTCTTCTGCAACAACGGCGGTAAATCCGTTAAGCGGTAAAAAAGAAAGCACCGATTCGACTGCAATCAAAACTAAAAAAATAGAAGAATTTAAAAACGAAAATCCATTGTTTGCTGTGCTGCAGCCTGCTTTAGATAACAATAATCAGTTTCAACCAAATCCAGTTATAGGATATGTAAGCGCGTTGGATACAGCAAAATTAACTGAGTATTTAACTAATCCTGATGTACGCAGCGTATTCCCAAAAGATATTGCTTTCATATATTCGGCAAAATCGTTTGGTGACAAACAAAAATTCTATTCTATTTATGCCATAAAAAAAAATACGAATGATGGGAAAGCACCTTTAGATGGTGGTGTCGTTACACAGGCTCGTCCGGATAATGACCAAAACGGACAAGTGGTGGTGAGTATGCAAATGAATTCAATTGGCGCGAGAACATGGAGAGATCTTACACGTAAAGCTGCTGCAAATAAAGATGCAAGCGGTACAGGTGCGTGTATTGCCATTGTTTTAGATAACCAGGTATATTCTGCACCCCACGTAGATAATGAAATTGACGGTGGTAGTTCACAAATCAGTGGAGGTTTTGACATTACGGAAGCAACGGATTTAGCAAACGTTTTGAAAACCGGGAAACTACCTGCTTCTGCACGTATCATCGAAGAAGAATTAGTTGGTCCTTCATTAGGAAGTGATTCTATTCATGCAGGATTAATTTCATTAGCTGTCAGCTTTTTATTGATTGTTGTATTCATGTTATTCTTCTATTCATCAGCAGGTTTAGTAGCTAACTTAGTGTTGTTGTTAAACTTATTTATGATAATTGGTTTAATGGCTGCAGGTGCTTTTACACTTACCTTACCGGGTTTAGCAGGTTTAGTATTAACGCTTGGTATTGCGGTAGATGCAAACGTAATTATATATGAACGGGTGAAAGAAGAATTGCGCGAAGGCAAAGGTTTATATATATCTGTTCAGGAAGGATTCAAACACTCCTTGTCTGCAATATTAGATGGTAACGTAACTACTTTATTAACCGGTACTATATTGGCTATCATTGGCGTTGGTCCTGTTAAAGGCTTTGCGATTACATTAATCATTGGTATCTTAACTACCTTATTTACTGCCTTATTAATTTCTAAAATTATTATTGACAGAAGATTAGAAGCCGGTAAAGAACTGGCATTCCAGACATCATGGACAAAGAATTTCTTACACGGGATTAACTTTGACTTTATCGGTAAAAGAAAGATTACATATGCAATTTCTACCGTAATCATTATTATTGGTTGTATCTCTTTTGCAACACGAGGTTTTGAATTAGGAATTGACTTTAAAGGCGGTCGTGAATATAAAGTACGTTTTGAAAAAGGTGTAAATACCAATGAAATCAGAGCAGCCTTAGATAAAACATTGAATGCCGGAACAGTTGTAAAACAATTCGGTTCTGCAAATCAGGTAAAAATTACAACATCTTACCTGATTAATGAAACAGGAAAAGATGTAGACGGCAAAGTAGAAACTGCCGTATTTAATGGATTGCAAAAATTCATTCCCAATACTTCTTTTGAATCCTTCAAACGTGTAAATGAAATGAGCTCGTCTAAAGTAGATCCTACTATTTCTGTTGACTTCAGAAACAGTTCTATCATGGCAACTATTTTCTCATTAATAGTTATTTTCTTGTACATCTTAATCCGTTTCAGAAAATATGGTTACTCTGTTGGTGCTATTGTGGCTACTGCGCACGATGCATTTATCGTTTTAGCTTTATTCTCTATACTTCACGGCATTTTACCTTTCGCAATGGAAGTTGATGCTACGTTTATCGCGGCTTTATTAACTATCATCGGTTATTCTCTGAATGATACGGTAATTATCTTTGACAGATTAAGAGAATATTTAAAATTGCGTCCGAATGCAGATATGAAAGACACCATGAATGCTGCTATCAACAGTACGCTTTCAAGAACATTCAATACTGCATTCACTGTATTTATTGTGGTATTCATCTTGTTCTTATTTGGTGGTTCCGTATTAAAATCATTTGCATTCGCCATGTTAATTGGTGTAGTAGTAGGTTGTTATTCATCAGTATTTATCGCCTCTCCTATCATGTATGATTTGGATAAAGACCATGACAGTTACACAAAAGGTACTACAAGCAGCAGATCTGCTGTAAAGAAAAAATAAAAGTTTAATCACATACAAAAAGTCCTGATTTATTCAGGACTTTTTTATTTTACAACGACACAATAAATTAAAATAAACCACATAGGCCCAAGGGTTCAAAAAAAAAATGATAGAAAACCAGAAAAAAGATTAAAGATGAATTCTATGTATAACTAAGTTGTACGATTTAAAACTACCAATCGTTATACTATTCATAAAAAAACTATGTACCTATGTTGTTAAAAAAACTCCAAACAAAATGAATACACCTGATTTTTTAAATACAATAAAATTTCCATTTCCAATAAAGCAGCAGGTTTTATGGGGTGAAATGGATGCTTTCAATCATATCAATAATGTAATTTATTTCAGGTACTTTGAAACAGGTCGTGTGGAGTTTTTTAATAAGACTTATTTATGGCAAACGTACTTTGATGAAAATATCAGGATTGTAGTCGGCAAATTAGATTGCAATTATATAAAAGAAGTAACACATCCTGCAGAAATAGAAATCAGTGTTGGTATTACAAAAATTGGGAATTCAAGTCTTACTGTACATCACCTTGTTAAACAAAATGAGGAAATTGTTGCACATGGCGAAGGCATTATAGTTGCAACCGATCCTGCCACAGGAAAGTCCAGACCATGGAGTGATAAACTAAGAAGTGAATTTGCTAAGTGGCTATGATGTTTGCGTAAGAATAGATAAATGTTTTCCGTTCTCTTCCAGCTCACTAACTGCATTTGCAAAAATATTGTTGATGACTTCGAGATTGTACTTTTCTTCAAACAGTAAGTCTTCATAATTAAAAATCAACAAGCGTATTTCTCTTTCTTCTATCCACGATAAATCATTCATGCATTCATCTAATGAATCAAAATTGTGTCTGAAATAATCCGGAAAATTTAATGCTTTTGCTATCTCATCATAAAAATGATTCAGCACTACACTTTTCTGTCCGTCTATAAAGGCGAGAAAAATTCCGTTAACAACAATGTTATTTTTAAATGTCTGCATTTATTTCATTTCTGTAAATGAATTGTAATGATCAGCAGTGTACCAGGCTCTGCCATCACTGCTCGTAATTATCCGTTGTGCTCCTCTGTTCTTTCCTTCTACTTGCGGCTGAATATCCCATTCCTGGTATTCAATCTTGCTTCCTGCCGGATCCCGTTCAGGTAAATTATGTTCGTAATTCCCAAAATGCCTGCCGCCAACATAACCGTCCGGTGCTTTATTATTTTTTCTTATAAAATCTAAAACTAAAATTGCTTTCTGCGGAATATCAGTATTTCTAACTTCTGTGGTTGTATTATTTTCAGTTACCGGTGGTTTATTGAAATTCGGGTCAGCAGTAATCTCCTTTTTTTCTGCAGCAGATTTTTTCCCTTCAGATGCGTCACTGTATCCTTTCAGATATCCTGCTTTAAAACCATCGACGTAACTTAATTTATCAGATTGGTTGCAGGATTGAAAGAAGAGTAGAGAACCAAGAATAATGATTATAGAATAAAGACTAAAAGAAAGATGTTTAGATAATCTCATTACTAAATACTATTTATTAAGTACTAATTACTTTTTGTTCGCTTTATTCGCTTTTTCATGATCCGCTAAAAACTGCGCCAAACCTTTTTCCGTTAAGGGATGAGTAAACAATCCCATAATAGAACTCAGCGGACAAGTTACGACATCAGCACCTGCTTCAGCACATCTTACAATATGTAAAGCATTTCGAACCGACGCTGCTAAAATCTGAGTCTTGAACTGATAGTTATCGTAGATATGTCTGATCTGGTGAATCAATTCAATCCCATCTATATTAATATCATCTAATCTTCCTACAAAAGGACTTAAATAAGTAGCTCCTGCTTTTGCTGCAAGAATCGCCTGACCTGGTGAAAAAATCAAGGTACAGTTTGTTCTTATTCCCTTGTCAGAAAAATATTTTAGCGCCTTTACACCTTCAGGAATCATCGGTACTTTAACAACAATATTTTTATGCAGTTTTGCTAATTTTTTACCTTCATCCACCATACCTTTAAAATCCGTAGAAATTACCTCAGCGCTTACATCACCGTCTACAATTTCACATATTTTCTTATAGTGATTCCACACATTTTTATCTCCAACAATTCCTTCTCTTGCCATCAAAGTCGGATTGGTTGTGCATCCGTCTAAAATTCCTAAATCTGCCGCTTCTTTTATCTGTGCTAAATTCGCTGTATCAACAAAAAATTTCATACCTATTTATTTAATGATTTATGGATACAATATTAGGAAAATTAAACGTAATAAAAATGAAATATTTTACACTAATACCATATCATTAAAGCAATTACCTTTTATAAGTTAAAGATATTTAAGAATAATTTTGTTTTGAAAACTTTACCTTTGCCCCTATGAATATGAATAAAGCTTTTTATCCTTTTTTGTTTGCCTTAATACTGGCATCCGGAATATTTTTAGGATACAAAATTCAGGACAGAAATATTGCTAAACACAAAGTATTTTATAATACAGAAACCAGTTCTAAACTGGATTATATTTTGCGTTTAATAGATGCCAAATATGTTGATTCTACTGATCAGCAAAAATTGTATGATGATGCAATTTCTAAAATGCTTAGTGACCTCGATCCTCACAGTGTATATTTGCCGCCTGTAGAAATGAAACATGAAGCGGAAATCATGGAAGGAAATTTTGAAGGGATTGGTATTGAATTTTCTATTTTAAAAGATACTATTCAAGTTGTAACACCAATCAGCGGCGGTCCTTCTGAACAAGCAGGTATTTCTGCAGGCGATAAAATCATTAAGATAAATGACACTGTCGTTGCCGGCATAAAAATCACGAATGAAATGGTGATGAAAAAATTGAAAGGACCAAAAGACAGTAAGGTAAAAGTAACCATGCTGAAAAATGGTACTTCAAAACAAATCGCATATACAATCAAAAGAGATAAAATTCCTTTGTACAGCGTTGATGCCGGATTTATGCTGGATAAAGAAACAGGCTACATTAAAATAAACCGTTTTTCTAAAACAACATACGAAGAATTTTATGATAAACTCGAAGCACTTACAAAGCAGGGAATGAAACGTTTGGTTTTAGACTTACGGCAGAACCCGGGCGGATTTATGGATCAGGCGACAGCTGTAGCAGATGAATTTTTAGATGGCAGTAAAACCATTGTGTACACAGAAGGAAGAACAGTTCCAAAAACATATGATAATGCAAGAACTGCCGGTTTATTTGAAACAGGAAAATTAGCGGTACTGATTGATGAAGGTTCTGCTTCCGCAAGTGAAATCGTCAGCGGTGCTATTCAGGATTGGGACAGAGGATTAATTATCGGCCGCCGTTCTTTTGGAAAAGGGTTGGTGCAACAGGAATATGAATTAGGTGACGGCAGTTCTGTTCGTTTGACGATAGCAAAATATTATACGCCGACAGGTAGAAGTATACAACGTCCATATGAAGATAATATAGATGATTATTACGCAGATATTTCTAAGCGATATAAAGATGGCGAAGCGTTTAATCAGGATAGCATAAAACAGTCAAAAACAAAAATTTTCAAAACACTTATCAAAGGCAGAACAGTTTATGGCGGCGGCGGTATCACACCAGATATTTATATGCCGCTGGATACAAGCATGCTGAATCCTTTTGTTGGGGAAGTATATGGGTTAAGTTTATTACAGGAATTTGCATATAATTATTACGCAGCAAATAAAAGCATCTTTACAAAATATGCTTCTGCTGCACAGTTCGCTGCTAATTATTCTGTTGATGCAAATTTTTACGCTGAGTTCGTAAAATATTGCATTGAACATGGCGTAAATAAAGAGGCTGCAAAGTATAGTGAGAAATCAAGAACATACCTGAGCAATAAATTAAAAGCTTATCTGGCAAAACAAAACTGGAAAAATGACGGCTTTTATTCTGTGATTGCACAAGAAGATAAGATGGTACAAAGAGCAGAACTGGAGTTAAAGAAGTAGAATTATTTTTCTAAATCTTTTTGAAGTTGTTCAATTCTTTTACTGTTTAGATTTTCCTGAAGAAATGCAAGATATTCTTGCTGCAGATTAAATGGCATGATTAATTTTTTATTTACTGCTTCTTCAAATTCTGAATATGAATCCGGCATCTCTACTAACTTCTCTAACCCGAAAGCATTGAATTCATTATTGGCAGAATACTTGCCTATCATATAGCATTTTCCGATAGCAGCTTCAAAAACTCTTGGCGTTACAGGATTAAAACCTCCTGTTCTTTCTTCACCTCCGTCTATACCTGGTGATGTTACGATGGCAATTTTAGCGCGTGCTAATGTTTGCAGCAAACTATATCTGGATTCTAATTTCCCTATTTTTCCATGTAAGGAAGAATAATACATATTCTCCCCATTTTCCATTTCACGATGCACATAATTTGTACCCGGATGCTTTATTAAATACTGTTGAATATAATCATCAATGACATTATTTTTTCTGCCGACATTTATAATGTCAATATCTTTTTCAGTTGCTTCATTGAAAACAGAAAGATGTCTGTCAGAAACAGAAAGCGGCAGGTGCTTAATATTTACTTTTGTCCGTTTTGATTTCAGATATTCAAAAACTTCCAATCCTGAAATATATACTACGGGAAAACTGACAAAATGTTTTTCAAATAATTCATCATATCGTTTCCAGTAATCAATAATATAGGGAGCTACATTTGTTTTGTTTATATACAGGCGATGATAATCCGGGGTCATCATAATGGAAAAAATAAGCCCTGGCGGTGTTGCGCGTTTTATTAAAAAATTAGTGACGCTTTTGTAAAGGACTTTACCAAATGTATATTTAAGTTTAGATAAATGATGTACCGGAATATTTTTTGAAACAGAAAAATCATCTTCAAACTCGTAGAGAATAAGATACGATGGATATTGTTCAAAATCCCTGATAGAATCTATTTGCGTAACAAAAGACATGCTTATCTGACCAGTTTAGATGAAAGATATAAATAAATTATACAAATCAAAAAAAGGTCAGAAAGAAATCTATTATTTCTTTCTGAAGAAAATATTGATCGGAACACCTGACAATTTGAAATTCTCACGCATTTTATTTTCAAGATAATTTCTGTATGCTTCTTTTACATAATCCGGATGGTTACAGAAATAAGCGAAAGATGGCGTAGATGCAGGTAACTGCGTTATGTATTTAATTTTGATATATTCACCGCGATATGCAGGCGGTCCGTATTTTTCAATTTCAGCCAGCATAATATCATTCAGCTGATGCGTTGGAATTTTGATTTGCTTATTGTTATAAACTTCCAGCACTTTATCGATTGCCTGAAAAATACGTTGTTTTTCCAAAGCGGAAATAAAGATGATCGGGACATCTGTAAACGGAGCAATCTTGCCTTTTATTTTTGTTTCAAACTCTAAGATGGTTTTAGAATCTTTTTCGATAGCATCCCATTTATTTACTAAAATGACAACTCCTTTTTTACGTTGCTCAATGATGCCGAAAATTTTTAAATCCTGTAATTCAATTCCAACTGTAGCATCCAGCATTAATATACAAACATCCGATTCTTCAATTGCTTTTACTGCACGAATCACTGAATAAAATTCCAAGTCTTCGTGTACTTTACTTTTCTTACGAATACCAGCAGTATCAATCAGCAAAAATTCTTTGCCGTATAAATTATAATGCGTGTGAATGGAATCTCTGGTTGTGCCTGCAATATCTGTAACGATATTTCGCTCTTGGCCTATCAATGCATTCAGCAGCGTTGATTTTCCAACGTTCGGCTGACCAACGATTGTAATCTTTGGCAGGTCTTTATAAATATCTACCGCGTTTTCTAATTCTTCAGGAATCTGTTCCGTAATATAATCCAGAATCTCGCCGGTACCGCTGCCGCTCATGGAAGAAACGGAAAACAGATTTTCAAAACCCAACCCATAAAATTCATTCGCAGCATACGACCGTTCAGTGTTATCTACTTTATTGACAACCAACACCACAGGCTTTTTTGATTTACGTAACTCCTGCGCCAATGCTTCATCTAAATCAGTAATTCCGGTAGTAACATCTACCATGAAAATCATTATGTCTGCTTCATTGATAGCTAAGCGAACTTGCTGGCGGATAGCTTTTTCAAATATATCTTCTGAATGCAATACAAAACCACCCGTATCAATTACGTTGAAGGTTTTACCATTCCATTCTGTAATACCATATTGGCGATCACGTGTTACGCCGCTGAAATCATCAGTAATAGCTTTTCTTTCTTCTAATAAACGATTGAATAAAGTGGATTTTCCCACGTTTGGACGACCTATTATGGCAACTGTATAACTCACAATGCAAAGGTAGGGTTTCTTGGTCAATAGTCAATGGTCAATAGTCAATAGAAGGTTGATGTATAGATAAGTTAACTGTTATATTACACAGATTTTATAACTATTGACCATTGGCTAATGGCTATTGACTAATTAATAATCCCTGTATCCAAACTTCCTCAACATGCTTTCATTATTACGCCAATTCTCGGAAACGCGTACATGGGTTTCCAGATATATCTTTTTGCCAAAGAATTTTTCTAAATCCAGTCTTGCTTGGGTACCTACCTTTTTGAGCATTTCTCCGTTTCTGCCAATTAAAATCGGTTTTTGGCTTTCGCGCTCTACATATATTTCTACAGAAATCTTGATGATATCACCATCTTCCATAAAATAAGAACAAACTACTTCACAGCTGTATGGGATTTCCTGTTTGTAATTTAATAAGATTTTCTCACGGATTACTTCAGTTACAAAAAAACGTTCCGGTCTGTCCGTCCAGTCGTCTTTACCAAAATAAGGTTCGCTTTCCGGTAAATATGAAACTATATCATTCATGAGTGTTTCCAAATTCCAGTTGAACTTTGCAGAAAAAGGAATCACCTTGGCATTTGGAAAATCAGTCTGCCAAAGTACCCGTTCCTGTTCCACTTCATCATGTTCAGCAATATCCATTTTATTCAACAATAATACGACCGGTACATTCATTAGCTTAATTTTCTCGTATTCATCCGGTTGTTTTTCAGGCTTATCGCCTATCTGTACCATGTAAATAAAAGTATCTGCATCTTCCAGAGACGTGCGCACAAAATCCATCATGGATTCCTGCATTTTATAAGCCGGTTTTATAATACCCGGTAAATCTGAAAAGATGATTTGAAAATCTTCACCGTTCACGATTCCGAGAATACGGTGTCGTGTAGTTTGTGCTTTGGAAGTGATGATGGAAACGCGCTCACCAACGAGTGCATTCATTAAGGTAGATTTGCCTACATTAGGCTTACCTAAAATATTTACATATCCTGCTTTATGGCTCATAATAAGATGGTCTAAATTTTTAATTAAAAAAATCCTGAAATGTTCTGAAAAATAAATTTAATAAATATCAATTAAAAAAAACGAAAAAAGATTCTCAATCATGAGAATCTTTTTTCCTTAGCGGGATATAGTGATGTACGATTAATTATGAAAAAGCTTTTCTATATGTTTAATCAATACTGTGTTAAGTCCGACTGAATTTGTTATACCTGCGCCTGCCTGAATAGTTTCACCTTTTGCGCTGTATCCGCCGCGAGTATATCCCGTAACAACTCCTTCAATAACAGCACCGGATTGCTCCACTATCTTCACTTGAATTTCTTTTCCGTTTAAATTACTGAGTTTAGCTCCGAATAAGTATTTATTTGTCATTTCTTTCATGGTAATAAATTTTTTTTTAAGTGATTGGAAAAATTTCCGGAGAATAAAATAGCCCTGTAATTTTTGTTACAGGGCTTTTATTTTTGATTTGTAGCGGGAACAGGACTCGAACCTATGACCTTCGGGTTATGAGCCCGACGAGCTACCAACTGCTCCATCCCGCGATGTAATGCAAATTTACGTTCTTTTATCCAAATATCCACGTTAATTTTTGGTAAAATCAAAAATTGATTATTCCTGTATAAAACTTGCAGTTGCGCATTATGGCACAACTGTTTAACTTTACTTAAAATATATACTTAATTTAAACATGTCCGGGGTTGCTGAAAACCGGTTATAGAGTAAGCGTAATCATAAAACATAACAAGATGACGAATGTAACCAGATTTTTTGCTATTGTCGCAATAATCATTGCTGCAATTTCTTTCAGTCATGTCAAAGCCCAGGATGTGGTAAAAACAAATCCTAAACAGGCAAAATTATTATGCGATACAGGCGGTGTCCGCATGATATTAGTAACATGGAAACCAGGGCAGCAATTAGCACCTCACACACATCCTATTTCGGAAATGTATGTCCTTTCGGGTG